>JBIILT010000069.1:0-7184 GCA_044338355.1 Aquirufa sp. | reverse complement strand
CGAAATTCAAGGCTAGAACAGAACTTTTAGGCAAGCAATTTGATGCCTATACGGTGCAAGATACCATTCACGTAAACGGTAAATTAACGATGGGAGAAAACATCGGTGATTTAGGTGGATTGAATATGGCTTACGAGGCATTCAAGATGACAAAGCAAGGAAAGGCAACGAAGAAAATCGACGGATTATCGCCAGACCAACGTTTCTTCTTAGCTTGGGCACAGGTTTGGAGAGGATCCTCTCTACCAGAATCTGAGGTTCAACAAGTACAAACGGATCCTCACTCGCCTAACCAATACCGTACGATCGGTGCTCCAGTTAACATGGATGCTTGGTACACGGCCTTCGGTGTGAAACCGGGAGATAAGTTGTATCGGAAGCCGGAAGATCGGATTAAGATTTGGTAATTCTCTAGAGTAGAGATAAGAGAGTATAGAGTAGAGATAAAAAAAGAGGCGACCCTGCGGGTCGCCTCTTTTTTGTTAAACTTTCTCTTACTTCACGTATTTTTCTAACCATTGGAATTGCTCCCAAAGCATGTGCAATACGTTTTCTTTTCCACGGTAGCTGTGCGCCTCGTAAGGAAGATAAACAAAACGAGTTGTTCCACCATTTCCTTTTAGTGCAGCATATAGACGCTCTGAGTTAATAGGGAATGTACCGGTATTATCGTCTTGCTCGCCATGTACTAATAAAATAGGCTCTTTGATTTTATCCGCAAAACTGAATGGACTCATATCAAAGTACAATTGCGGAGCTTGCCAGTAAGTACGATCTTCGTTTTGGAACCCAAAAGGTGTCAATGTACGGTTATATGCCCCACTACGAGCGATACCTGCTTTAAATAGATCCGTATGCGCTAATAAATTTGCCGTCATAAAAGCGCCATAACTGTGACCACCCACGGCCATACGCTTGCGATCGCCCACGCCTAAAGAAACCAAGTAATCAATGGCTGCCGAAGCATTTAATCGTAATTGATCTACAAAATTGTCGTTCGGTTTTTTCGAAGCATCTGTAGATACAATCGGCATCTCAGCATTATCTAAAATGGCATATCCTTGAGTTGCGTAGTAAATAGGAGAAGCCCAGCTTAACATGGTGAAACGATCCTTGCTTCCGCGAATTTGCGCCGCGTCAGCAGCTGAGTTAAATTCACGTGGATAGGCCCAAATCAATACGGGTAAGGGACCATCTTTCTCTTTGTTATAGCCTTTAGGTAGATATAAATCGCCTGTTAAATCTACACCATCCGCGCGCTTATACTTGATTTTCTCCTTTGTAATACCCACTAAATTAGGATAAGGATTTTCAAATTGGGTTAACGCCTTATCCTGAGCAGGGTTTAACAAGTTTTTGATGAAATAGTTAGGCACCTCCGTTTGGGATTCTTTTCTACTTAAAACGATCAATTTATCTGCATCAATAACCTCTTCCACTTGCTCAAAATAACCCGGTTTAGCACGCCAAACGATCTCGTTCTTCTTCGTCGCTAAATCAAACTTTGCGATAAACGGCAGATCCCCCTGATCGGATGATCCCACTGGATTGTTCATCAAAATTTTAGTTCCGTTATCCGTAAATTGAATCACTTCGCGACCCAAGGCATTTTTTGTCAACACTGGACTTCCCGGATTGCGGTAAGCATCGGTAATGTTTCGCTCATACAAAACGTCCATTGTTCCATCAGCTGAAGAATAACGGCTCACTTTAGATGTCTGCTTACCACGTAAGACTTCGGTTACTAAAGCTACTTTACTATTTCCCCACGTTACCCCGGCAAAGCGGGTCTTTGTCTTAAATAACTCTTTGGCCTCTTGTGTAAAAGGAGCTGACAAGGAGTAAACTGCATCGTGAAATTCCACTTTTTTTTTAATAAAACCACTATCTAAAGGCATTGCATAAACCAAGGTGGCAGGTTCATCATCCCTCCAATCAAATCCTCTAGGTACATTTTGGACATTATCATTTCCTGCAGGAGCACTCTCCGAGGAAGGTAATTTGGCAATTTCTTTGATCATTTTTCCGTCCAAATCAAGCACTTTCACCGCCGTAGGAAATCCATAAGCAGGTACGGCATAAGAGAAAGGTTTCGCTAATGTTCGTGTCAAAATATACCGACGGTCTGGAGATAATTGGAATGAATTAAATAAAGAAGGTTCCCCTATTTTCTTGTTCACCCCATTTTTATACACCACTAATTGTGCCTCCGCATAATAGGAGAACAAGCTTTCGTCATAAGGGGATTTAATCAAATCCTGAAAAGTAGGTCTTGGTGCCGCCTTACCTACATTCTGTTGAATAGTTGGTCCTTTAGGTGTAATAGGGCGCTTGGGTGCTCCAGCCGCATCATGCGTTGTTACTTTGTATAAAATAGTTTGGTCATCTACCCACGTAAATGCGCCTCCCAACACTTGATTCAAAGGAGCACTGTTGATGCGTGTGGCTTTTTTAGAGGCTATATCGATCACATACAAATCAACTCCATTTACTTCTGTTTGTGCGAAAGCAATTTTAGTTTCAGATGGATTCCAAGAAACAGACCCTACAGCTAGGTTCTTAGGTAAACCGGAGATTTCTATCTTCGCACCACTACGAATCGATTGCAAGGTAATGCTGCTGAGCGGACTTTGGCGAGAAGGTGAAAAATTCAATGGATTCAAACGAAGTCCGGCTATTTTCATCTCCGGCTGCCCTAATTCTTCTACTGTAGGGTAGGAATTTCGGCCTAATAACAATAAATATTCGGCCTTCGAATCTATCCGAACTATGGGTATGGGTTTTGCCAAAACTAAATCTGAAATGGCCTTAGGTGGCAATTGATACGAATCGACATCCTGTGCTTGACTGAACGATTGAGTAAAAAGCAAGACGCTCAGGGTCACTAAAATCACTGTTTTTTTCATAATATTGAATAGGTTTAGACAAAAAAAAGGGGGTAAATAAAGGAGCCCATTTAGAGGATTTGATTTAAAATCATCACTCCTGCCAAGCCCGAAATAGAAACGATAGTCTCCATCAAAGACCAAGACCTAATCGTTTCCTTCACTGTTAAATTAAAATATTCTTTAAAGAGCCAAAAGCCCGTATCGTTCACATGAGAGAACATCAAACTACCCGCGCCGATACTCAATACCATTAGGTTAGCATTTACACCGCCCGCAGCCACTAATGGGTAAATCATTCCGGCCGCCGTTAATCCTGCAATCGTAGCAGAACCTAAGCAAACGCGAATAATAGCCGCCATCATCCAGCCTAAAACCAACGGGTGTATCGGTAATTCACCTAAATAGGAAGCTATTTCTTTACTAACCCCTGAAACGAGGAGGATTTCTTTCAAGGTCCCAGCACCTGCAATAATCAATAAAATCATCGCCACGTCTTTCACCGCCTCACCATACACGTTCATCACCTCCTCAATTTTCTTACCACGTCTAATCCCTAACACATAGGTAGCCACTAAAATAGCCACCAGCATCACCATCGCTGGATCTGCGATGAATTTTACGACGGGTGAATCAGGTAATTGTACCTCGGCGATGGTGGTTCCTACTAATAGGAATACGGGGAAAAGGGCAGCTACGAAACTAGCGGCTTTCGAAGGCAAGTTCGTTTCGTCCACTTCTGCTGAAGCGAAGGCCTTTAGAGGTTTGACGGGTAGATGAGCTAAGGTTTTGGCAAAAATAGGTCCAGCCAAAATAATCGCTGGAATCGCTACGATGATTCCCAGCATCAAGGTCTCTCCCATATTCGCGTGAAATTGTGCCACCAAGGCTGCTGGAGATGGATGAGGAGGCAAAAACCCGTGCGCCACAGATAAGGACGCCATCATAGGCACCCCCGCCATCAACGGTGGAATCTTGTATTGCTGTACTAGAGTGAAAATCAACGGAATCATCAAAACAAAACCCACATTATAAAATAATGGAATCCCTATCACGAAACCCGTCAACATCAGCCCCCAGGTAATGTTCTTTAGACCAAACAAATCAATTAGCGTACCCGAAATCTGTTTGGCCGCACCTGAAGAGGCTACCAATTTACCCAGCATGGCTCCCAGCACTAAAATCACCACTAAAGATCCTAGGGTATCTCCCAGCCCTTTTTGAATAGACTTCGCAATATCAGGAAGAGGTAAGCCGAAACAAACGCCCGCGAAAATACTCACAAGCAAAAAGGCTATAAAAGAATTGACCTTCCAGTACGTGATTAAAAGTACTAAAAGGCCAAGGCTTGCAATTACGATGAATAAGGTCATAGAGTGAATAGGTTAACACTCACAATTTACTACTATGCTTTAAAAATCGCCATATGTTTCTTCTAAATATTTCTGCATCACTAAGATATCCTCTTTAGAGGTTAAATCAGGCACATTCTCTGCTAATGGAATCGCGAAGAAACCTTTGCCCTCCCCTTCGCCGAACATCACCACCGATGTAGGCAATTCTTTTTCGTTGCGGACAGGGTGGAAAGGGGTTTTGGCCAAATAAGGCAGGAAAGTACTCGCCTCGAACACAAACACATTCATGCTCACACCTAAACGACCTTGCTTTGCCATTAATTCCTCCGCTTGCTCCTTCGTAGGCTTCTCTATAATCTCTAACAAATAGCCTTCTGCATCCGTCCGAATCAAAGCAAACGATGAAATTCGCTCCTCCGGATATAATAAACTATCGCGGTGATAGAAGATTAAGGCCTGAGGAACTTCAGAAGCCCAAAGGGTTTTCAATGCATTCACCGAATACAAGTTGTCCGAATTACAAACAATCACGCGACCCGTCTGCCAATCTGCATGTTGAGATAGCGCTTGGAATACTGCATCAGACGTTCCTGCAGGCTTCTCGCGATCTGCCGCAATTTGCTGACGAGCGAAAACGATTTTAATTCCCCAAGTAGCGTCTTTAGCCATCAACGACTCACAATATTCTTGAGATACATTATCAGTCGGGTGTAAAAGCAACATCACTTCTTCAATTCCAGCTAAATGCGCATTGTATAATTGGTAGTCAATTAAGGTTTTGCCATTCTTTCCCACCTGAATCATTCCCTTGGTCACCGCGTTCGCTTGCGCTACTAATTTCGGGTCTAAATCACTATTCTCTTCCGCTAAGGCTTTTTTCATACGAGAGGCCATCCCACCCGCTAAAATCAATAATCTCTTCTTCATATAATTTTCGTTGTTCCTTTATCTACTGTTATAATATAGGCTTTCCCTCCCGCTTTCTCAATCGCCTCCACCACCTTTTCTGGATTTTTAGGCGCATAGGCAAACATACATCCTCCACCACCTGATCCATTTATTTTTCCTCCCAAAGCTCCCGCATCCAAAGCCGCCTGCAACATTCGGTTGATCTTGGGCGTTGAAATCCGCTTGTGTTCCCGCAAATTTACTTGATGTTCATTTAATAAAGAACCTAATTTTTCGTCTGACCAAGCCATTTTTCCTTCAAACATCGCTTTCGCCTCTAGCAACAAATCACGATCACTTATATTTGCCTGCAAAAGCACCCATTCATCCTCCGTCAATAAGTCACGGTATTTTGCTGGATCATTTTCTGTGGCTAATTCAAAATCCGGGTATTTCGACTGAATTTTTTTCATCCCCCCTAACATCCCAAACTTCACATGACTTAAAATGCCTAAGGTATCTTTAGGCTCGCCTGAATCACCTAAAACGAAAGTTCCTAACTCTCTGGCATAGGTCTCAATGTGAATCTCAGGCACACTCGCTAAATAAATCACATTGCCCACAGCCGTTGAATACTGGTCCATCATTCCACCGGGCTCAGAAAACTCGAGTACTTCAGCTTCATAGGTGATTTCACCTACTTGTTTTTGAGAGTATCCTAAATCGTAGATTTCATTCAAGAAATTCACCCAAGAAACAAGCAAAGCAGACGAACTGGATGTACCTGAATTAATGGGAATATTGCCGCTAACGGTTAATTCTAATCCCTTATCTAGCTGATGTCCTTTCCTGCGAAGCACATTTAACACGCTTTTGAAATAGTCGCGTTCTTTTGTGTAGACTAGCGGATATTCGAGTGTAAACGATTCTTCCGTACCCACATCCGGCAAGGAAAAATGCACCACATTATCTTCTCTGAAATCCCCTTCGATTTGAATGCGCTTCGAAATAGCCGCTGCAATCACGGGCAATCCTAGGTAATCTTGGTGTTCGCCAAAAAGACAAATACGACCCGGGGTAGATACGATCATATTATGCAGGGTTTTTTGTTAAATAATCTAATTTATATGCCCAGGTAGCCGCAATATTTTCCGCCTTCATAATGGCCTCTTCTGTCTTAGGCCCCTCGAACAAATCTCGGAGCGTCTCTCTGAACATCCCTAACCAACGTTCGAAATGAGCCGGAGTAATAGGGTGAATTTGATTGATCTGTAAATGAGGTCGCATAGGAGCTCCTTGATAGGAGGTTCCTTGAAACAACAACATCTCCCAAAAATCATACATTTTAGGAAGATGCGTCGAGAAATCAACGTGCATCACCTCCATAAAAACCTTTCCCACTAAATCATCCGAGGGCATTTTAGCATAAAATGCATCCACAAATGTTTTAATATCAGCTTTCGAGGTGATGTCGTTTTTCATTAGCGCGTCTTCACTTTTGCAATCAAATGTTGCGCCACTTTCGAGCCTTGAACTAGGCCTAAATCCAAAGCCGGACGGAAATGAATTCCGCCGTACAAGCGAGAAATAGAAGCCTCATCGGCAGCTTGCTTAAAGGACGTAAATTTACGAGGAGGTAAGCCATAGGGAATCTCTGTAGAATCATTAAAGGCCACATTATTACCATATAATTTCGTCAATACCGTCGCTGCCGCACTTGAAATAGTACTATGGCCAGAAGTATATTCTGGGAATGGAGGTGTCTGCAAGATGGGCATCCATTTCTTATCAATGCTGTTGTTAATAACCGACTCAGGACGAATTCGTATCGAACGGTATTTTTCATCCCAGCACGAAATAAATCCGTCGAAAATAGACATCGAAGTCATCACAAAAGCTTCCGCTACTTGCACATGCGACTTTTTTAATTGACGAGAAACCTGACCCACGATTCCTAACCAGTGACCACCTGGAGACATCTTCTTCGTAGCAAACATTGCATGACCAGAAATGTTCATTTTAAACGGATTACAGTCCCAAAAATTAGCAATATCAC
>JBIILT010000068.1:0-7243 GCA_044338355.1 Aquirufa sp. | reverse complement strand
TAGAAAGAGGAGATAATAGAGTAGAGATAAAAGATTATAGAGACCCATCTATACTCTCTACTCTATACTCTCTAATCTAAAACCTTAACCACACGAAACCGTGTAAACATCTCCTCCGAATACCACCCAATCGCCCTTGTCTTCTTAATCATAGGCTTGTGTTCCTTACTTTTATAGGCAAACGAATCCAGGTTTTCTGATGAGTCCCAAAGACTCAGAGTAGCTTGTTCGATGAGAGGAAATTCACCTACACCTTTTGCAAATAATAATCCTGCTCTATTTTCTAAGTATTTACTGGCGTGAGACACGTAAAACCAGAAAATGGGCGATTTGTACCAAACGATACTAGCACGGGTCATGACTAAAAGTGGGCCGTTTCCAGGGTCTTCCACAATGGAAAAAGGATTTGAACCATTCCAAGTTCCATGGCCCTTGATGGCGACTGCATCCCAGCCTTTTGTAGCGGATGCATGCGAAGAAAGTGTTAACCAGCGCTCATTTGACGCGAAAAAATGATCAGACGCTGCTTGGTTTTCGAATACACCGAGAAAGGCATAAGAGGAAAAATCAGGCCAAATGGAAAAACCGTTGCCAGCTCCTACGCCTAAATGTTTCGCGAATTGGAGGCCGTCTGATTGCCATTTTTGGACAAATGAGCGACCCATTTCAGCGAAGGCAAAACGTTTATTTTGAAATCCGGTAAAGGATAAAAATCGAAAGGAAATAATTTGTTCACTCATTTTGTCAAATTTAGTCGTTTATTTGAACAATTAAAGTGTTAGTAGGGTTTTAAAGACATGAATAAAAAGGGATTTTATTTTAAGGAGTTTGAGGAGAAGAGCGTATCCCCTTTTGATAAGCTTTTCGGGATTTTCAAGGAATTAATCACACATACGTCGGGGGATTTTGATGAGGCGATCGAATGGTTGCGCGAATTAGATAAAGAATACGAGCTGACGGATGAGAATTATACGATTGAAAATTTTATTGAAGATTTAAAGGCGAAAGGCTATATCCGCGAGGAAATAGATGAGAATGGAGGTTCTGGGATGGGTATTACGGCCAAAACAGAACGAGCGATTCGCCAGACAGCATTGGAGAATATCTTCGGGAACTTAAATAAAAGCGGGATTGGGAATCACAAAACCAAAGCCTCTGGGCAGGGAGATGAGATGACGGGGGAATTTAGGTCCTACCATTTTGGCGATAGTCTAGAAAAAATCTCTCTTACAGAGAGTTTAAAAAATGCCCAAATCAATCACGGCATAGGCGAATTCGAACTTACTGAGGAGGACTTAGTGGTAGAAGATTCGCAGTTCAAATCCCAAATGAGTACCGTGTTGATGATCGACATCAGCCACTCCATGATTCTATATGGAGAGGATCGAATTACGCCAGCGAAGAAGGTGGCGATGGCTTTGGCAGAACTCATAACAACCCGCTATCCTAAAGATACAATCGATATTCTGGTCTTCGGAAACGATGCCTGGAGTATTTCCATCAAGGATATTCCTTACTTGAAAGTGGGTCCCTACCACACGAATACGGTGGCTGGACTGCAGTTAGCCATGGATATTCTGCGACGTAAGCGAAATACCAATAAACAGATTTTTATGATTACCGACGGAAAACCGAGTTGTGTTCGGGAGAAAGACGGTACGTATTATATGAATAGCAATGGCCTCGATCCTTATGTGACCGAAAAATGTTATACTCAAGCGGCACAGGCACGTAAATTACACATTCCCATCACCACCTTTATGATTGCGCGCGATTCCTACCTGCAGCAATTTGTGGACAAATTTACCGAAGCGAACCAAGGAAAAGCCTTTTATACGGGCTTGAAGGGTTTAGGCGAAATGATTTTTCAAGATTACGAAACGAATAGAAAGAAAAGACTAAAATAAGATGATCAACAATTTAGGCGAATTAAAGGCCTCAGGCTATACAAGTAAATCGATTAAAGACGAATTAAGAGACAACTTAATCAAGCACATGGAGGCGGGAACGACCGTTTTCGAGGGCGTACACGGTTTTGAAAATTCCGTTATTCCAGAATTAGAACGCGCGATCTTATCTCGCCACAATATCAACTTATTAGGTTTAAGAGGACAGGCGAAAACTCGTTTGGCTCGCTTAATGATCAACCTGTTAGACGAATACATTCCCTACGTGGCTGGTTCAGAGATTAACGATGATCCTTTGGCTCCTATTTCCCGCTTCGCTATTGATTTAATCGCAGCTCAAGGAGATGCGACACCGATTGCGTGGTTGCACCGTTCGGATCGTTTTGCTGAGAAATTAGCTACGCCGGATGTGACGGTGGCTGACTTAATCGGTGATGTGGATCCGATCAAGGCTGCTAATTTGAAATTATCCTATGCGGATGACCGCGTGATTCACTTTGGGATGATCCCTCGTGCGAACCGTTGCATCTTCGTCATCAATGAGATTCCAGATTTGCAGGCACGTATTCAGGTGGCCTTATTTAATATTCTTCAGGAAGGCGATATCCAAATCCGTGGTTTCAAATTGCGTTTACCACTCGATCTTCAATTCATCTTCACGGCAAACCCGGAAGATTACACAAACAGAGGTAGCATTGTGACTCCTTTGAAGGACCGGATTGGATCTCAAATTTTGACCCATTACCCAGAAACCATTGCGATAGCACGCAAGATATCATCTCAAGAAGCACGCATTAATGTTGCTCAATCTGATCGCGTTTATGTGCCTAATTTAGCCTATGACCTGTTAGAACAAATCATTTTTGAGGCGAGAGAAAGCGAATATATTGATACCAAAAGTGGCGTCAGTGCGCGTATGAGTATTTCTATGCTGGAAAGTTTAGTTAGCACGGCAGAAAGACGTGCCTTATTAAATCGAGAGACAAAAACAACGGTGCGCCTAGCAGACTTCATGGGAACCATCCCCGCGATCACAGGAAAAGTGGAATTAGTGTATGAAGGAGAGCAAGAGGGCGCGGCATTCGTAGCAGAACAATTGATTGGCTCTGCTATCAAAACTTTCTTTCCTGGTCTTTTCCCTAAAATTGAAAAGCTTTCAAAGAAAATCGAAGAAAGTCCTTATGCCACTTTAATGGAAGCAGTTTATTCAGAAGGCGGTGTGGTTTTGTATGATGAATGCAATGCAAAGGATTACGCTTCTACATTGAATGATATAAAGCCATTGAATGACTTGGTTAAAAAATACCAGCCTGATTATGCCAAAGAGGATACACTATTCTTGAAGGAATTCGTGCTGTGGGCGTTGGCGGAGTATCAGAAACTTGGCAAAGAGAGACTAACTAACGGTTTTCAGTTCCGTGACCTGTTTTAGAAAAACTTGAACTATTTCGAAGTCCCATTTGAAAATGGTCTACGTCATATTTTCTAAAATGGGACTTCAAATTAGTTCAAGTCTAAAACAGATCATCAAACTAAATCTTTACTCTATACTCTCTAATCTCTAATCTGTTAAAACGAATAAAGTAGGAATAAAAAAAGAGAACGAAAATCGTTCTCTTTTTTTATGTAGTTCATTTAAAATACTTCATAAGTGCATCGCCGCAGGTGATACCACGTTTACGCTTTGTGCTTTATTCTTTGGCAAATAGCCTGAGGCTATTTGCCGATACAGAACTTCCCGAAGATATTCTTCAGCAAATCATCATTCGATATCTGCCCCGTTATCTCACCTAGATGATGAAGGGCATAACGAAGGTCTTGTGCGATGAGATCGCCAGTTAAACCTATTTGTAAAGCTTTCAAGACTCCTTCAAGCGTTTCTTGTGTTTGTAATAGCTGCTGGTAATGACGAAGATTCGTCACTAGGGTTCCGTTTGTGCTGACTTGATCTAATCCGATGACGTTTAATAGAGCAGTTTCGAGGTCGTTTAGTCCTTCGCGGTTCTTAGCAGAAATAGGGATTAAATCCGGGATGGCCTTTTGAAATGCAGACAAATCAGCAATCTGATCTACCTTATTCAACAGCTTTATCACCGGAATATCAAGCTGGCCTAGCGCTTCCACCCCGGCCGCAAAACTAGCTGGCGTTTCTGAAGTGGCATCTGCCATATAAATCACCACTTGCGCCTTCTTGACCCAAGCCTGTGTTCTCTCCACTCCTAGCGCTTCTATGACATCCGTCGTCTCCCGTAATCCAGCCGTATCCACCAAGCGAAATTTGATTCCACCTAAAGTCCATTCATCCTCTAAGCTGTCGCGCGTCGTTCCAGCAATATCTGAAACAATGGCACGATCCTCGTTTAATAAAGCATTAAGAAGAGTCGATTTTCCGGCATTTGGTTTACCCACAATAACAGTAGCCACGCCATTCTTTACTGCATTTCCAGTTCTGAAACTCGCAACTAAGGGACGAATATTCGCTAATAATTGATTCACTAAATCTTCTAAATCCTGGCGATTAGCGAATTCTACGTCCTCCTCGCCGAAGTCTAATTCGAGTTCGATTAAGGAAGCGAAATGGATTAATTCTTCGCGTAAAGCGGCAAGTTCTTTCGAGAAACCACCACGTAATTGATGTAGGGCTGCGTTTTGGGCAGCAGCGGAATCAGCGGCGATGACGTCCGCTACGGCTTCGGCTTGTGCTAGGTCGAAAGCTCCGTTTAGGAAAGCACGCTGGGTAAATTCGCCGGGGCGAGCGAAGCGAGCCCCCTGTTCTACAAACAATTGAAGGATACTCTCTTGGATGAAAGGGGAACCATGGCAGGAAATTTCGACCACGTTTTCTTTCGTATAAGAACGGGGTGCAATATATAAACTAGCGACCACTTCGTCATAGACACGCCCAGCTGACTCAATACGACCATAATGAATCGTGTGAGAAGCTTGGGTGGAAAGATCTTTGGGCTTGAATACCTCATTCACGATCTCGATCGCTCGATCTCCTGAAAGCCGTATTACCCCGATCGCTCCTACCCCTGCGGGCGTCGCTAAGGCGACAATAGTATCGCTAAAATTCATGAATTACAGTAAGTTCGTCAACTTCATTGCGACAGACATATCGCCAGAGATTTTCACTTTTCCGGTCATTACCGCCATCATAGAATTCAATTCACCTTTTAAAATAGAAGTGAATGTGTCCTCTGTCGTAGAGATCGTACAATCCGAGTCTAAATTCTCGTTAGATACGGATCCATCCGCTCCTACGACAATGATTCCGCCTGGGAAAGCAAATTTAAAGGAAACGCCTTGACCGCCTTTTTGGGCAGCTAATGCAATAATACGATCGTTGATTTCTTGAAATGTCATGTTATATAAATTAGAAGAGCAAAATTAAGTCATTTTCAGCAAACTACACGTTTCGGTGGCAAATTGAGGTGAAATCACAGTAAGTGCACTGATCTAAATTCACCGTTTTTTCAAAGGCGGTTTCCTGAGAGATCAATGCATTCACCCAAAAACTTACCAATTCTTCCGATTCCCTAAGGAAAGACGCGACGGATTCTCCCTCGGAAAATTCTAAAGGAGCTGAAATCAATTTATCTTGAAAATTGCGGAAGGAAATGATACCTGGCTGAATCAGTAATCTTTCTGAATCTAGACTCTGTAAACTTGGAATTCTTTCTTCTGGAGATTTTTGGAGCTCTTTAGCCACTAAAAATTTATACATCCACAACTGAAAAAGTTTAGCCTTCATTTCCTCCTCGCGAAGCGTCTCTCCTAAACTTTCACCCGCATCGACGTCCTTCTTGACTACTTTTCCTGTCTTATAATCAACAATCCGTAATACAGAATCTGATTTCAGATCTATTCGGTCGATCCGCCCTTTCATCCGTATAGGCCACATCTCTGAACCTACAGGCACAGAAACGAGCGTTTCCACTACTTCCTCTACAGCTAATAACTTAATTCGCTCCTCATACCAGGCGGATGATTCATCGAAATAAGTGCCTAAAAGAGTTTTGGCAACCTCCTGAAGCACATAATTAAATCCTTTCTCTACCTCAAAATTCCCTTCTCTCTCCTTGATGGCTTCCATCGCCTCGACCAATAGAGGTGCAATTAACTCTTTCTTTTGTGCGACGGAAAGCCCGTCTTCCCAACCACCGTTCGCAATCAATTGCTTATCAAGCAACTCTAAAACCTTGTGCACCCACGTACCAAAAACATCTGCTCCCATCTCATCGTCCCGCTGCTTCTCTTGCTGCAGGTTCACGATTTGGGAGAAATAATACTTCAAAGAACAACTCGCAAACATCGCTACCGAAGAAGGCGATAACCCACGTTTCAATAACAAATCCTTAATTTGTGCAATCAATTCGGGCGTTTTTTCAATCTTTAATTCAACTTCGCCATCCACTACCGTATCCGAACTAAATTTCACCGCTGGCTCAGTCAAAATCAAATGCGGGTTCGTTTTCGCCCAATCATAGCGAATCTGACGTATAAAACGACTCACCTCCACAGAAGAAGAATCATTCTGTACATAAACTAACATGGCTTCTTTAGGCCTTTGCAGCAATCGGTAAAAGTGATAACTCGTCACGGCATCCGCCTGAGTGAAGGTTGGCAAAGAGAAGGCGGACATATTCGCAATATCCACCGGAATCAAACTTTCTCGCTTGCGCGTACCCGGCAGACTGCCTTCATTTAAGGATAACACGATCACCCGATCAAAATCCAAAGTCCTCGTTTCTAACAATCCCATCACGTGAAGTGAGCGATTTTCAGCCCCTTCGAAGGTCATTTTCTGCTGTTGCAATAACTGTTTACAGAGCGCATGACCACTTTTGATAGAAATAAACGGATTCGCTTTTGCGATTTCTTCTAACTTATCTAATACGATTAAAGCCTGCAATATGGCATGCGACTCCGCATCCCAATCGTCCTTATCCGTCTTGTATAAAATACTATTCAACAGCTGAATAAGCGGTCGAAGGCATTCCTGAAAACTAGAAGAAGCGGAAATAAAAATATTCCCTCCTACTGGAACCTGAGAAAGATACAAATCAGACTCCTTCCACGAAGGAAGCGGAATGGAGTGCATCAAAGGATGCTCTTTCAAAGACTTAACTAAGGCGATCGGATATTTCTCTAGAGGCACTAAAGCCCACCACATCTCTATCAAGGAGAAAACTTGGGACTTCTTCAAAGAATAACCCATCGTGATATTCAAACGATCTTTGAACTCCCCTAAATAAGGCAATAAAGAATCCAACAAGCTCTCATCGCCTAAAACTAAGGCCACCTGTTCCAAATCCCCATGTTCCGCTTGCCAT
>JBIILT010000067.1:0-7263 GCA_044338355.1 Aquirufa sp. | reverse complement strand
GGATAGGAACTTCAGCCCCAGGGAGCTTATTAACAGTGGGAAGAGCTGATGGAACGATACCTGCGGAACTACTTTTAAATCCGTCTACTACTGCGAATGAAGGAGGACAATTGGTCTTTAAACGGTCTTTGGTAGGCAGTACACTAGATTGGATTATGGATCAATACGGCACTACTTCATCAGATGCCCGCTTACGTATTTTTGCTGGAAGCAGTGAAATGAATGGACTGATCATTAAGGAGAACGGCTTTATAGGCATGGGAAATATTAACCCTAGTGTTCGTTTGCAAGTTGCGGGAGATATCATCGCTAATTCTATTGCGGGTTCTTCGGATGCTCGATTTAAAACAAACGTGCGGTCGATTTCTAGTCCTTTGGAAAAAGTAAAATCCTTACGTGGCGTCTATTTTAATTGGGACCAAAAATCATTTCCTAACAAAGATTTCTCAGACAAAACAGAGCTAGGATTTATCGCACAAGAAGTAGAGAAAGTGCTGCCAGAGGTAGTGTCTAAAGACAATTCGCCAGAAGAGTATCGTTCGGTGAAATACGATAAAGTAGTGGCCCTTTTGGTGGAGGCGATCAAAGAGCAACAAAAGCAAATCGATAGCTTAAAACTCCAGGTTAAAAAATTGCAAAAGAAGAAGAAATAACCGGCAATGAAACGATCAATTGTGTTTTTTCTTTTGTGTAAATTATCGGTGCTTGTTGCTCAAACATCCACTAACAGCAACGGCTCAGGTAATTTTAATAACACAGCTACTTGGACCAGCCCAGCTAATCTTACAGGTACGGCGAATATTTTAGATGGTCAAACGGTTACGATCCCAGCCAATACGAATCAGGTATATTCTAATAAAATCACCTTTTCGGGAACGGGCAAATTGGTCTTAGCCGGCAGCACCAGTAAATGGGTTCCAGCCACAAACCTCAACGGGAATCCACTCGCTGAATCGTTCAGTTTTCAAACGAATTGGTTTGCTAATACCGTCTGGGTAAATGAAGGATTTGCCGCAGCTCATTATACGCCTTGGCTAGATTCTTATCAAGGTTGGTCTGCAGGGAGTGCAAATAATGGGACCGATTATCTACAATATGACCTTAAAAGCCCTCGTTGGGTTCAAGGAATCGTTACCCAAGGACGAGCGAATTCAGCTCAATGGGTAACGAGTGCAAAAATCGATGTGAGCACTGACAATATCAATTGGACAACTGCCGCTTCTAATCTAATATTGAATACCGATTCAAATACGAAGAAATACAGTAATTTTTCCAATGTCATGTACGGACGCTATGTTCGCGTTACCCCTATCGGGGTGTATGGGCATGCATCCATGCGCATGGGAGTCTTATTGCGCGATGATAATTTAAAATCGTGTAATGAAATCAAGACGAATTTCCCTAATGCCACAGATGGCGTTTATGTGATTGATCCAGATGGAACCGCAGGTGCAACTGCTGCCACTGCTTGCTATTGCGACATGACAACGGATGGCGGAGGCTGGACCTTAGTATTGAATTATTTACATTTAGGAGGGACAAATCCTGTATTGGTAGAAAAGTCAACGGCATTGCCACTCTTAGGTTCTACAAATTTAGGAGTCGATGAACAAGGACATGCAACCAACTGGGGACACGCTATACCTGCCTATTTAACAAAATTCCCCTTTACGGAATTGCGATTCTATGGGAAAACGTCTGCTTCGCATGGACGTGTTATACATTTCAAAACTGCTAATGCTAATACCTTAAGTTATTTCAAAACGGGGACAGGAAATATGGTTGGGGTGTCTACCAGCTTCACTCCTTTGAATGGACATTCGGCTTATCTACCAGCTAGTACGGCACAATATATTGTTGATCAAGGAAATATTGCCATGACTAATTTTCCCATGTATTTAGTTGGCACTTACCATTGGGGGATACGCGGCTCTGGTGCTCGATGGGAAGTAGATGATTTTCCAAATAATTTTGCAAATAGTACCTATCATCAAATTTGGATTAGATAAAAATGAAAAAAATAGTCTTCTTCTTGTTGATTTCTTTTGGTGCGTTTTCCCAAACAGGTATCGGGACGACTACGCCCGTGAATAAATTAGAAGTAGTTACGACTACAGCGGACCCCGCGTCGAGCGGTACATCTTCCAACGGAAACTTGCGATTGGGACCTAGTTCGGGATCTCACATTTTAGACTTTGGCCTAAGTTCTACCTCTACTTATTCCTGGTTACAGGCAAGATCAAGATCAAATTACGCCACCTTATATGATTTAGCCTTTAACCCGATCGGAGGAAGGGTAGGTATAGGAACCTCTGCTCCTTCATCCACTTTAACGGTGGGGAACGCGGCGGGAACGATTGGGGGTGAAATTCTTTTAAATCCTACTACTACTCAATACGAAGGTGGACAAATAGTATTTAAAAGATCATTGATTGGGAGCACGGTAGATTGGACCATTGATCAATATGGTTCATCATCTGCGAATGCTAGATTTAGAATATTTAATGGGGCAAGCGAGTCAAACGGAATGGCCATTTTAGAAAATGGTAAAATTGGAATGGGTTTGCCAGATCCTCTAACACTTTTACATCTTCAAAATAGTAACAGTATGGGCACAGGGGATCCCGGAAACAATGTTTTGCCTAGTATTTATATCTACAATTCAAATACAGCGTCTAATACCGCTCATTCCATTTTAACTTTACGAACGAATGGAAGTGGAGGAGGTAACCCCTATTTATCTTTTGATATAAATGGAGTCAGGGGATATTCGGTGGGGATCGATAATGCAGATGGGGATAAATTAAAGTTTCATACAAACTGGAGTCTAAATAATGTAAATACGCCAGCCCTTACACTTACCTCAGATGGCAAATTTGGAATAGGGACATCTTCGCCCGGTAGAAGTTTGCAAGTGCAATCATCTGATAATACATCGGTTTACCTAGAAAGTACGACGAGTGATAATAATGGGTTGGTAATTCTTAATGCCAATACAGATCAAAACTGGACTTTTAACTATCATGAGTTTATGTATTTTCAAAAACAAGGAAATAACATAGGTTCAATCATAGCTGCAAACAATGGTTCTGGAGTTAGTTTTAATACTTCTTCAGATTATCGTTTAAAAACGGATTTGAGAAATTACAGTGGAATTGACCTTGTAAACAAAATTAAAACGTACGATTTTTCTTGGAAAGCGAATAACTCTCGAATGCATGGCGTAATGGCGCATGAACTGCAAGAGATTTTACCTTATGCGGTTAGTGGATTAAAAGATGCCATAGATGAGAATGGCAAAATGGTCCCCCAAGGAGTGGATTATGGTAAAATTACCCCCGTTTTAGTCAAGGCAATTCAAGAGCAGGATAAAAAAATCAACCAATTAAAAAAAGAGAAAGAAGCTCTAGAGAAAACACTATTGATGATCCAGCGCCGTTTATTAAAACTTGAAAAGAAGAAATGAAAAGACTAGTTATACTTTTCTTGTTGATAACCTTTTACGCGGAGGCCCAAACCGGTATCGGGACCACCACGCCTAATGCTTCTGCTAAGCTAGATGTATCGTCCTCTACACAAGGATTCATGCCCCCACGGGTTGCCTTGACAGCGAGTAATGTCTTTTCTCCCATTATAGGCACTGCAGCATCTGCAGCAGGATTAATCGTCTACAATACTAATACAGCAGGGACGGCGCCCAACAACGTAACCCCAGGCTATTATTTTTGGAATGGAAGTGCCTGGATAAACATGATAGGGTCTACAACCTCAAGCACGATTACTGGCAATGGGACGACTAGTACAATCGCTAATTTTAGCTCTGTAATCAACGAGCAGACAGCTAATTACACCTTATTAAATACAGATAACGGGGAAATTGTTGTTATAAATAGTTCAAATCCGACAACCATCACTGTGCCGTCTTTGTCAGTGGGGTTCAACTGTTTAATTGTTCAACGAGGTACCGGGCAAGTAACCTTGAGTGCTTCGGGAGTAACGATTAGCAACCGCTATGGTTTTACAAAAACAGCAGGCCAACATTCCATTTTAACATTGGTATGTATTGCTTCAGGCGTATATATCGCATCGGGCGACATGACTAACTAAACACATGAAGATTTCTCTATTCCTTTTTGGGCTAATTTGCGCATTCAACAGTAATGCTCAAATGTTTGCGCCCTATCAAGGAACACAGAACCAACCTAAAATAGAATTTGATTATTGGATTTACAGTACACATGCTGGAAATGGAAATACCAGCCAATACCTATTAACGCCTAATAGTAGATCTGAAATGGATAAATTATTCAATACGAATAATACGAATTCCACCTTGTTTCGTTCAGGACGTACTAATTCAACTCGAATTTTAGATTGGATCAATACATCAGATTTAACGAGCATCAACTTAAGCACCCCCAATTCAGGTTTATATTTTGCTATGAAGATTCAAGGAACATTTATTCCGACTGAATCGGGAACCTATACATTTTCACTGGAAGCAGATGATGCTAGTGATTTAACAATCGAAGGAACGAATGTAATATCTACTTATACTGCTCAAGCAGTTGCAGCACTAGGTACGCGAACGGGAACCTTGTCCGTTGTGGCGGGCCAAAGGTATCGCTATGAAATACGAATGCAACAAGGCACTGGAGGCGCTGGTTTACGGTTTTATTGGCGTTCCCCAGCCCAAGCAGCGGTACCAACCACCTATACCAGTATACACCCAGCGAACACCTATTTTGCTACATGGTCTCAAAATTTAGAAGAAATGGTTACCGTTCCCAATCGGGATGGTACCACAGCAGCTAGAGCAGCTCCAAGTGCAAAATACATTCAAACAGCTTTTAATAACTTTTCTGATGGGGTTTATTGGATTAATTTACCGATCGTAGGACCCACCCAAGTCTTTTGTATAATGACCAACACTATCAACGGTGGTGGGTGGATGATGATGATGAAGGCGACGACGGGAACAACCTTTAATTATGCGAGCACCTATTGGACAGCGGTCAATACGTTAAACCCCAGTGCTGTCAATCGAAATAATGGGGATGCCAAGTTTGATGTCATGAATTACTTTTTCGCGAAAGATATCTTGGCTCTCTTTCCTGATATCGCATCCAACTACGGTTCTAGCAATACAGGAGGAAGTATAAACTTATTAAGCAGTTATAATAATTGGTGCTGGCTTCAAAATAATTTCAATAACGGAATCAGGATTACTCCTATCCAATTCTTTACCCGAGCTGATAGACTGTTTTTTGGGGATGCTAACACATTTGCCGGAAAAGGAACAGCATTTTCTTCGCAAGCTGATGTCCGTTTCTATGGATTTAATTACGTAAATGGCAGTTCAACGGCCAGAGTCCGTTGGGGATTTGGTTGGAATGAAAATGGGGGTGGTCTGTATCCAGGTGGCGAACAGACATCGAATGACGTTTCAGGTGGAATAGGAATGTCGGGCTTATTTAGTACCAACATCAATTATTCGGCAGGGGATCAATTTAGTTGTTGTGGGGTTCAAGGCATTAATCGTTCAGCACGCGTTGAAGTATATGTTAGATAAAATGAAAAAGGCACTATTCTTCTTATTACTTGTTTCACAGGCAGTTTTTGCCCAAACCGGCATCGGGACAACCACGCCTAATGCTTCTGCGAAGCTAGACGTGACTGCCACCGATCGTGGTTTTTTACCTCCTCGTGTTGCTTTGACTGCCAGTAATGTCTTTGCTCCTATCACAGGGACATCGTCTGCTGCTGCGGGCTTGTTAATCTATAATACAGCCACAGCCGGAACGGTCCCTACTAACGTGGTGCCTGGTTATTATTTTTGGAATGGTACAGCTTGGATTCAAATCTCGAATGGATTAATAGTTGATGCGAGTAAAACCACCAGCTTTTCAGTAGCTGCAGCAGATAATAACAAATTGTTTTTAATCAACTCTTCGGCTTCCGTAACAGTAACAATACCATCTGGTTTGCCTATAGGCTTTGCATGTCAATTTATACAAACCGGGGCAGGAGCTGTAATTCTGCTAGGGGGATCCGGAGTCACATTGAACTCAGCTAATGGTTTAACAAGTCGCGCCGCAAATAGTGCCGTAGGCTTGGTGATGAGTTCTTCTACATTGGGTTATGTTTTTGGAGATACCATCAACTAATGAAAAAGGTTCTGGCTCTATTTTGTGTTTTATGTTCCTTTACCATTCAAGCGCAATTAATGGTGAATAACCTTGCGCTGCGCAAGCCAGTTGTACCCAATACCTATAATTTTACGTACAAGGGAGAGATGCAAATCTTTATCGTTCCTAACCGCGTGACTTCGATTCAGGTGAATGCGATAGGGGCAAAAGGCGGGACTGGTGCTCGTGGACAAGTAGGCGGAGCTGGCGCAAACATTACCACAACCTTAAATGTAACCCCAGGCCAAACTTTATACATCGTAGTGGGCGGATTCCCAGGCCAATCAGCTACGGCTAAATATGGCTTCGGTGGTAATGGAGGAAGCGGCGGTAATTATGGTGGTGCAGGTGGAGGTTTGTCGGGTGTATTTACTTCTTCTTCTCCAGCTATTGTAAATGCTTTAATTGTAGCAGGCGGAGGCGGAGGCGGTTCGGGAAACGCAACAGGGGCAAATTTTATAGGGGGTAACGCTGGGAATAATTTATCTGGGAATTCAAGTAATGGAAATGAAGAAAACCCTGGACCTTATGTTGTTAATGGCCGATCCCAATTTGGCTATGCCGCTAGTAATTCATCCGCTGGCTTAGGAGGAGAACCCTTTGATGTCGCCACAGGAACTAGAGGTGGAAATGGTAGTGATATTAGCGGTGGTGTAGGTGGAACTAATGGAGGAGTGAGCTCATGGAATGGCGGCGGCGGTGGCGGTGGTGGGTTTTATGGTGGTGGTGCCGGTGCCGGTGGTGGTGCGGCTTGTGGTGGAGGTGCTGGTGGGGCAACTAAAACAACTTCGGGACATAATTCTTTTGGGACTCTAAATACAACCGGAGATGGAAGTGTTTCAATCACGTGTTTAACTAACTCAAGCCTGGTGTTACATCTTGATGCTGGAAATCCGGCTAGTTACAGTGGTACGGGAACCACTTGGAATGACTTGTCAGGGAATGGCTCGAATGTCACCCTTGTCTCCACTACCTACTCATCCTCAAATGGGGGTTCTATCGTATTTAATGGGACATCGAGTTATGCAAATTTTAATGCCAATATTGGTAGTACCAATGCAGTGACCGTGGAGAT
>JBIILT010000066.1:0-7295 GCA_044338355.1 Aquirufa sp. | reverse complement strand
TCCCCAGAACAACTAATCGGTTAGGCGAAATTCCAAATTCCACAAGACGGTATCCAATCGCCGATAAAGCAATACCATTATCAATGATCGCAACGAGCGCCAAAGCGAACAAAAAATACTGATGCACCCGCGACGCATTTACTTTCGTCGCCTCCCCTAATGAGAACAAAATCAAGGCCATTACACCTATCAAGATTCCGTTAAATACCAATAAGAATTCCCTGTCATTATATGGATCCTTCCCGGTGAATATAACCGCCCCTAAAAACAAGACTAATGTGATGGTAACGATAGGGGTAAAAATGCGCGCGATGACAGGGGAAATTTTACTGACAAGGCTGGCGTTTTGGCGGACTAAAAAAGTAGCCAAAAGCGGAACAGATGGTAAGATAGAAAGCACCAAATAGCGGAAATAATAATCCTCGATATCGAGCTCAATCAGTTTAAATAGATTAAGCGTTAACCCCGTAAACAATCCCCCTGCCAATCCAATCACTTCCGTCATCAAAATTAAATCTCCGTGGTAGCGCAAGAATTCCATCCGTTTCGCAGAATCATTTCCAGCAAAAATATACCCAACCGCTAACCATAGTAAAATAGGAATATGCAAACAAGTCAATAAAAGCGTCGTGCTTCCCTCGGGTAATAGGTTTATGTAGACAATAGATACTACTAGAATAGACAGTGGCCAGGCTAAATCACGCATACGTAAACCTTGCTTGTAAGCAAAATAAGCTCCGATCCCTGGCATCACTATAAAGGACATATTTCGGGGAAAATACAGATCGTGAGAAATCGAAAATAAATCCGGCAATTGCATTAAAAAGGCGACAAAAGCAGCGATGATTGCCAGCAAAGTCCAATCCCCTTTCGAACCCCAAGAGGTAGTAGAAACAGCTAATCTTTGCTGCCAAATTTGTGCGGATACCTCTGATGAAATTTGCGGATAAACCGATTGAAAAGCACGCGTGAAAGTCGCCGGATTAGAACGGTACAGGCTTTCTAAAGCAGATGGGTTTGAGATATTGGTGATGATTTGATCTTCCATATTAGTAGAAAATTACAAAAACCTGCTTCATATTAATCTGTACATTTAGTGAACGGTAATTCTCCCCGATAAATGGTAGAAAAAAAGCCTCAAATCAATTTGTTTGAGGCTTTTCATTCACTTATCTTAATTTCATATTAACAGGATCCCATTGAATGATTTTCTTTTGGAAGTAACTCTCGTTACAAGCTAAGGCTGGTGCCGCTGCCCTAAATCCAAAAGTAGCATCTTCCACTACCGAAGTACCGTTGCGAATCGCATCGAAGAAGTTCGTAAAGTGATCTACGTGCTCATCATATCCTGCAGGCGCTCTGAAAATAACGTCCTCTTTCGTAGGACGCTTACGTTGTGCCTCTGTCCATTTCGCATTATAATCGCGGGTCATTTCTTCCTGCATACTTTTAGGAAGAGTAAACACCGAATCATATCCACCAAAACCCGGCGCTTCTGGCATAATGTTGTGCTTCACAGAAATCGTATTCCCTTTCACATCCATTACTCCTTCTGAGCCGATCAAACGAGTCACTTCTTGTCCTCCAGTTCCGCTGACAAAGTTTACTTGCAGCGTTAATTGGAAAGCTGGATGCTCCGCCGTGTTCCCGTATTGCATCACACCTGACATCACATCTGGCAAGTTACGTCCATCGTTCCAGTAGCTAAATTGACCTGTTGAAAAGATCGTTTCTGGACCTTTAGAGTTTGTCATAAAGTGCGTTCCTGATAACAAGTGGATGAATAAATCGCCTGCTACACCCGTTCCTACTTCTTTAAAGGCACGCCACCAGAAGAATTTCTTTGCATCAAATTGCATTTTCGCAGTTGCCTCGATGAAGCGATTCCAATCGCAAGTGGAAGCATCTGCGTCTTTTGGGATGGTATACTGCCAAGCACCAATAGAGCTTTGGCGATCATACACCGCATTCACCATGTTTAATTTACCGATTTCACCTGCCGCTAACATTTCTTTCGCTTTCGCTAAACCGATGCTGCTCACACGCTGAGATCCTACTTGTAGGACTTTGCCGTATTTCTTTTGGGCTGCAATCACCTTAGGACCTTCGTCTATTTTGTAGACCATCGGTTTTTCGATGTAAACGTGTTTGCCTTTTGCCAAAGCGTCGATGGTAATCCGCGCATGCCACACATCGTGTGTTGCTATGATCACCGCGTCGATATCCGAACGGTCTAATAATTCCTTGTAATTACGCGTCGTGTATAAATCCTTACCGTATAATTCCTTCGCATTTTCGATACGGCCCGTGTATAAATCACAGATTCCGGCTAATTCAACGCCAGGCACTTTCAGCGCTGATGCCAAGTCAAAGTGCCCTTGAACCCCAAAACCAATCACTCCTAAGCGAATTTTTTCGCCCGCTGAGATGCGTTTTTCATAGGTTAAAATGCGTTCCTCTGCTTTTTGTTGAGCGCCTAAAGAGGCGAATGGCGAAGAGGCTGCCACGAGGCTAGTTGCCCCAATTTGTTGTAAGAACTTCCGTCTGGAAGCTTGACTATCTTTGTTCATATTAACGTTCATATTTAACTAGGTTTTTTGTGAATTTACTTCCTTTTTACAAATCTTCCAAAGCATACTGTACATAGGCAAATTTCTTGCCATCTGGACTCCATGAGGGCACATTAATCGTTCCTTGTCCTCCATAAAAGGCCTCCATTAAATCTTTCACTTTTTTCGTTTTTAAGTCGAGCAAGCGCAATTTTACTTGATGGCCAAAGGGATGGGACTGCTTTTGGTCCTCCATATAACTAATAATCGTCGCCACTTTATTGTTAGGTGCGATGTGTGCAAACCAATTCGAATGCGCGTCGAAAGTCATCTGCTCAGGATCAGATCCATCTGGCTTGATCCGCCAAATCTGCATCATGCCAGATCGGTATGAATTGATGTAAATGTATTTCCCATCTGGCGAATATTCTGGACCATCATCTAATCCTTCGGTCGAAGTCAACCGAATTTCCTCGCCACCATTCGAGGACATTGCATAGACGTCATAATTGCCATTTCTGACCGCACAATACACCATGGTTTTGCCATCCGGAGAAATGCCATGCCAATAAGAAGGAGTTAAAGGAGTAAGCTGAACCGGCTCTCCGCCTTCAGCCGCTACTTTGTAAATGAAAGATGATCCCCCTTTAATTTCAGGTTTACCACTCGAAATAAATAAGGTTTTTCCATCAAAAGAATAGCCATGATCGTTGTTCGCCTTCATGACTGAACCAGTGGGTAATATCCCTAATTTTTCGCCTTTGGGTGAGATTTTTTCGAGTTTACCATAGGCGTTAATGAGCAGAAACTTACCGTCAATTGACCAATTAGGCGCTTCGAAATGCCGCTTCTCGGTGAGAATTAATTCCGATTTTTCTGAGGCCAAATCATACACATACAAAGAAGAAATCACTTTCTTACCGGCAGGTATCTGCGCAGAAAGGGATAGGCTGAATCCCAGCAAAAGGATCGCTATTTTTTTCATGTTTCATCGGTTTAGAAACATAAGTTAGAAAAATATTTAGCTATTCATATCCTGACCGAAATGAATGATGTTTCCGCTATTATCAAGGATGCTGAATTGACGCATGCCCCAAGCCTTCGTTTCAAGCTTCCCGTTCGGATGTACAATATCCATTGCTTCGCATTCATTATGTAACGTATCAATCTCATCCACGTAGACGTAACATCCCGTATTTTTAGGGATACTTTCATCATCGCAGCACCACAAATGAATATTGATCTGGTCGCGCGAAAACATCAAATACCCATCCCATTTGGAATTACTTTCAAAGCCTAGATTTTGATAAAAAGCGACTGTTTCATCGCGATCCAAATAGGCTAGAATGGGGGTGGCTTTTAATAAAGGCATAGGTTATATTTTCGACTAATTTACAGTATATTTGTTCCCAATCAAAAATCAACATGGAAATCATCCTCTTAGGTTTTGCCTGGATAATGTATTTTTTTATCCACAGTTTTCTAGCCTCTAACGCGGTAAAATTATACGTTGAAAAAGGATTTTCTGGCCTTTTCCCCTATTACAGAATCTTGTATAATTTTATCGCCATCGCGGGTTTAATCCCCCTTATATACCTAAGCATTTTTCTTCCAGATCCTTATTTACTCTCGCTTATTTGGCTAAGTCCAATTGCCTACTTGTTAATTCCCGCCGGGCTAGTTCTTTTGTATCTAGCGTTCAAAGCTTTTGATGGGGCTGAATTCTTAGGAATTAAAAAGGAAAAGAAGCCTGAATTAGTGCTTTCTGGGATGTATCAATACGTGAGGCACCCATTGTATTTCGCTACAATCATATTGATTCTAGGCCTATTTTTACTTATCCCCACCCAAAAAATGTTGCTCGTTCTACTCATTTCTTACGTCTATATCCTAGTGGGATACCGGCTGGAGGAGCGTAAGTTAGTCGCGGTTTTTGGCACAACGTATACTGCCTATCAAAAACGTGTGAAAGCGCTTATACCCTTTCTATATTAGTTCTTAGAGCTTTTTTTAGCTCAAATGCTGTTTTACTAAATCCTGAATATCCGCATTCAACCGCTTGATGACATTCCATTTCGCATAAGGACGGTAATAACAAAGACTTATTTCCCTTTCTAAGCGACCTTCTTCTAAGGGAATTAGGCGCTTTTGTCGCGCTTCGGATAATTGAGCAGAATAGAGTTTGGGCAGAAAAGTCATGCCTTGAAAATCGTCTACTAAATTCAATAGGGTATCAAACGTATTCGACTCAAAGCGAAGATTGCTCGGTAGAAATTTATTCTTTTTCAATTCACAGAGCTGAATGATTTGATCCCGAAGACAATGCCCATCCTGTAATAAAAATAGTCGCTGCTCATTTAACTCTATTTTTTTAATTTCCTTTCTGCCAAAGTGCCCGTACAAGACTAATTCCTCCTTATAAAGTAATTCGGTTTCCAAGTCAGAGATGGCGATGGGTGTGCTCAATATCCCCAGATCTAGCTTTCCATCCTGCAAACTTTTCATCAATTGGGAGGTAGTTTGCTCGTGAATTTCAAAAATCAAAGCCGGGTATTTTTCCATTAAAGGCTTTAAAATAATAGTCATCAAGGAGCTCGCAATCGTGGGAATCACGCCTAATTTTAGCTTCCCTTCTATTTTACGATTGATGGATTTAGACGAATCTAAGAGCGCCTGTGCATGGGATACCACCTGTTGGGCTTGTATCAGTATTTCCCGTCCGTTTTCCGTCGTCGCAATCGGATTCGCCTTGCGATCGAAAATCACGATATCTAGCTGCTCCTCCAGCTTTTTCACCATGGCGCTGAGCGTTGCCTGTGTAACATGACAATAATCAGCTGCTTTGGAGAAGCTTTTCAATTGGTCAACCGCTAATATGTATTCTAATTGCTGTATATTCATGCTTATAGATTTTATCTATGACAAATATAGAAAAAATCAGTTTTCTCTATGGTAAAATTGGCTATAAATTAGCTCCACTAAAAATTAAGAATCATGAAAAAACTACTATTAATCAGTGCAATTGCAGCTTCATTCGCTGCTCAAGCACAGGATTATTCAGCTAAGCCGGCAGCGGCGGCAGCTAATCCACACGCAGCGGCCGGAGCTAATCCACATGGCGCTAACCCACACGCAGCAGCAGGCGTAAATCCACACGCTGGCATCAACCCGCACACGGGTATGAAAGCATCGGGAACTACCAACAAAGATTGGTGGCCTAGCCAATTGAACGTAGGTATGCTACGTCAAAACTCAGAGAAGTCAAACCCAATGGGGCCCGACTTCAATTACATCAAAGCATTCAAGAGTCTAGATTATGCCGCCTTGAAAAAAGACATCGCAGCAGTACTAACGAAATCACAAGATTGGTGGCCGGCTGACTTTGGCAATTATGGTCCACTTTTCATTCGTATGGCATGGCACAGTGCAGGTACGTATCGTTCAGGTGATGGACGTGGTGGTGCAAGAGCTGGTCAACAGCGTTTTTCTCCGTTAAACTCGTGGCCAGATAACACAAACCTGGATAAGGCGCGTCGTTTGTTATGGCCGATCAAGCAAAAGTATGGCGATAAAATTTCTTGGGCAGACTTAATGGTCCTAACAGGAAACGTATCTCTTGAGCAAATGGGCTTTAAGACTTTTGGTTTTGCGGGTGGACGTACAGACGTTTGGGAACCAGAAGATAACGTGTATTGGGGATCTGAGAAGAAATGGTTAGACGATAAAAACCGTTACTCAGGTGACCGTAAATTAGAGTCTCCATTAGCTGCCGTTCAAATGGGCTTAATCTATGTGAATCCAGAAGGACCTAATGGCGTTCCAGATCCAGTAGCTTCGGCGAAAGATATCCGTGAGACGTTTGGCCGTATGGCAATGAACGATGAGGAAACAGTGGCGTTGATCGCGGGTGGTCACACCTTTGGTAAAACACACGGTGCAGGTCCAGCTACGAACGTAGGAGATAATCCCGAAGCAGCTAGTATTGAGAAGCAAGGAATGGGCTGGGAAAGCACCTACAAATCAGGAAAAGGAAAAGATGCAATCACGTCGGGTTTAGAAGTGACTTGGACGTCGACGCCTACACAATGGGGTATCGGTTACCTACAGTTGTTATTCAACAACGAGTGGACTTTAGAGAAAAGCCCAGCAGGTGCTAACCAGTGGATTGCGAAAGATAGTCCAAACATCATCCCAGATGCGTTTGACAAAAACGTTTTCCATAAGCCTACGATGTTAACATCGGATATCGCTTTACGCGCTGATCCAGTTTACGAGAAAATCTCACGTAGTTTCTTAGATAATCCGGAATTGTATGCGAAGGCTTTTGCGAAAGCTTGGTTCAAATTAACACACCGCGATATGGGTCCTAGCTCAACGTATTTAGGACCAGAGGTTCCGAAGGAGCAATTGCTTTGGCAAGATCCAATTCCTGCGGTGAATCACGAAGTAGTGAACGCGCAAGACGTAGCGGCTTTGAAGATGACTTTATTGAATTCAGGTTTATCGATCAGCGAGTTAGTTTCGACGGCTTGGGCTTCGGCTTCAACGTACCGTCACTCAGATCGCCGCGGTGGTGCAAACGGAGCGCGTATTCGCTTAATGCCACAGCGTAATTGGGAAGTAAACAATCCGAAGCAATTAGAGAAAGTGTTAGCTGTTTATGAAAAAATTCAGAAAGATTTTAATGCCAAATCAGGTAAAAAAAAGATCTCTATGGCAGACTTAATCGTGTTAGGTGGTTCAGCA
>JBIILT010000065.1:0-7355 GCA_044338355.1 Aquirufa sp. | reverse complement strand
AAGCATCTGCTGGTTTCATTCCTACGAATGGAATGACCTTGCGGCCTCCATTTTCGTTACCTAATTCCAGCCAAATACGGATTCGCTCTTCTTCGCCTTTCTTCACGATACCATTTCCAAATTTCGCAGTCGCTGTGGTTGCTAATTCGTTCACTTGGAGGATCATTACTTCGTTCCCGATTTGGTAATGAGACAATAAATTCACGCGATCAATCGCTACGTTATCTCCAAAATCGCAGGAGATCAACGTACTATTATAAAGTCCCACCGGCATGCGCAGGTTTTTGAATTCTAAATAGCAACTCTCTAAAACACCAATTCGATTAATGCCAAAAAAACGGCAATTCTTCACTAAATAGGGATTAAAACCCTCTTTTACCCACACATCTTTCCAGTTTTCCGCCTCGTTCAAGTTCGCCTCCAGGATACTGATTTCCCGTGGTGCCAGCGCCCGAAAAGCCGCTAAGTCTAACGTAGAATTGCGGTGGTCGAATTCGCTTTGGCCTTCTTCTAAGTAAGCTGGCGTTACGAAATCGAATCCGAGTTTAGAAAGGGGTTTTTTATCAATTCTATTCATAATTCAAAAAATCAGATCATATTTCATAAAATTCTAGCGGCAAATCATCCGGGTCCGCGATAAACGTAAATCGCTTTCCAGTGAACTCATCGATGCGAATGGGCTCCGATGTAATGCCTTTTTGGGTCAATTCCTGGACTGTAAAATCCAGGTCGTTTACTTGAAAAGCCAAATGCCGCAAACCACAACTTTCAGGTCTCGACGGGCGAGCTGGAGGGTTAGGGAAAGAAAACAATTCAATCACGTAGTGCTCATTTAAAGCTAAATCTAGTTTGTAGGAATCGCGCTCCGCTCGGTACACTTCGCGGATGATTTCAAGACCTAAATCCTGTGTGTAAAAAGCTTTAGATCGCGCATAATCCGAGCAGATGATGGCGATATGGTGTACGCTATGTAATCCTAATGCGCTCATTTTTTGATTGAAACAGCAATTTTAGAGTCTGCGGTTCCATAATAAAGAAACCATTTTCCTTTGAAGGGCACTAAACCCTCTACAAAACATACATTGTTCACCTCGCCTACTAATTCATAGGGTTGATTAGGCCAAATAAACGGATCGTTTGTTCTTGCTATCACCTTATAAGGTTTCTGTGCATCGAACAATACTTGACCTGCGGCATAGGTGGATTTAGGGAAGCGAGTCTCATTGTAATTTTCCGCATTCATACTGTTGTAGATTAACACGATTCCTTCTTTGCGTAGCAGCGCGTAGGGTCCAGGTTCCACTAGACGGCTATCAAAATAGCCCGCACGAGGCTTTAAAACAGATAATCGAACGGAATTTTCTGCATTTTCCAAAACGTCCCAATGACGTAAATCCTTCGAGGTCGCTAGGAATAAATCGGTATCGCCGTAATACATGTAATAGAGTCCGTTGATTTTTTTTGCCACGATTTTTGCCCCGTTTTGAACCGAAACGATCGCCCCTGATTTAGACCAGGTATTCAAATATTTTTCGGAGGTAAATAAGGGTCCGATTTTTTCCCAAACTTTTAAATCTTTAGAAAATGCGCCACAAAGCCTTGCAAATTTTCCATCATACGAGGTATACGTCAAGAAATAACCTCCATCTTCCATTTCTACGATTCGCGGACCTAAGGAGTCTTGGGCGCGGTATAACAAATGAACGAGGCCATCGCGTACGAGGGCCGTTGGGTTTAAAACGTTTTTATTTTCCCAGCCGACCATTTTGTTCGCGATTGGATCTTGAAATCGGGATTGTAGGGAGGGTGAAAGAATTGGATTCTGGGAGTCAGCTTTTATGAATCCCGTCATCTGCCAGTTTTGGGCTGAAGCTGAAATAGCTCCACCTAGTAATATCCAAAGAAGTAAGTGCTTCATTTTATTTCGATTTAGAAATCTAAATTACGAAAAAAGAATGAAAGCCACCGGTAATAAACTACAAGAAAGGAGCCCTATTCTTTAAAGATTTTGTCATCGATTCCTTGATTGATGAGGTACTTCGTTAATGACAGACGAATTTGACCCGTTTTGCGTGTATTTACAGGAGCTACCGCCGTACGGTTGATATCGACCACGACGCCTTTGGGAATCTTGAATTTTTTCACATCCACGGTGATAATCATTTCTGATGGAAGACCAAAAACTTTTTCACCTCCATAAACATAGGTAGAAAGCACCGTTCCGTTGCTTCGGGAGGTAATTTGAGATTTTAAAATCAAGTCTAATGTAGGGTCGACCCATATTTTTGCCAAAACAATTTCGCCTGAATCATCTGTGGGTAGCAACGTAATGGATTCTGTTTTTACGCCATCAATGACCTCAAAACCAGTGAATAAAGCATTGTAAGCAGATTTATTGCGCAGTAAGGCAGTCAAGTCGGTGAATCCTTTTTTGGGCAAAATGGCAATCCCCTTTGTGATCATCCGGAATTTTTCTGGCTGCTTGAAATAGATGGTTGCCTTTGCTGGCATAATCTTAATTAAGGGAATATCGGATTTTATCTGAGCTTCGACGCGGTAATCGCGCACTTTGTTCATCTTCGCCAACACCTGTACAACGGTCTTGTTCGCATCCTGAGCAAACAGGGAAAAAGAAAGTAATAGTAAGATTAGGCGAATCATGATTGGATATCTTTTCGGTGGAAAGTATAAAGCGAAACGGAAATCAACACCACATTGTGAACAACTAAAACGACGCAAGAACGTATGATGTCAGAAACGGGCAACGGATCCTCGAAAAAGGAGCGCCAAGAGGCCATGTGCGTGGTAAACAAATACGGTTTGATGGGATCAAAAACGCGTACATCCAAGGTGCCTATGATGGTAAATAACAAGATAACTGACATGGTTGCCACGATAGGTCCGATGGAATTGTCTGTAAAACAAGACAAGCAAATAGATAAAGAACTGACCGTAAACAGCGCCAAAAATGCCACCGCAAATCCACCCAAATAGCGCCAATTCACATCCGCTTCTTGCAAAATCACTAATCCATCTGAATTCAACACCATCATATCGCCCGTTCCGAAGAGCAGTTTGCCCACCACCACAGACATCACACCCATCCACAAAATAACAATCAAGGTATAAATACCTCCGGCAATAAATTTAGATAACAGGAGTTGAACGCGCGAAATCGGCTTCGTAGCTAGCATTCGAATGGTTCCCATCGCCGCCTCGCCTGAAACTAAGTCGCCGGTTACTAAAGCGACGAGTAATGGAATTTGGACTAATAACATTTGCAAAATAATGAACGCTACGAGGTTGCCATTCAACACGTTGCCTTCAAAAGTCAACGTCTGCTCGAATGAGGCGGTCACAAAGGAGATGATTGACATTCCGTCTGCTTTTAAGGCAAATTGAATGACTCCTACTAACACCGTGATGGCAGCTAGGCCTAAATAGGACCGAGGCTTCAACGCAATCTTAATTATTTCATTGTATATGCTGTTGAATAGGATCATTGGTTCACGATTTTAATAAAATAATCCTCCAGCGTTCTTTTCGCCTCCAGGCTGTATATTTCGATGTTTTGATCGACAAGAAATTTAGTTAGCTGCGGAATCTCTGATTTTTCAATGGGAAATTGAACGGCAGTATCTCCTATGATATCCCATATAAGAGAGGGCTTCCAAACAAGTAAAGCATTTTTAGCCGCCTGAATCGGACTAGCTTCAAGGCGTAAAATCAGATTTTCGCTATTCATCAAATCACTCACATTTCCCTCCACAATCGATCGACCTTTGTTGATGATGACCATTCGATTGCAGATCAGTTCGATTTCTGCCAAATTATGGGACGACAACAAAACCGTTTTATGCTGCTCATTTTTTAATCGCAAGATCAAATTCCGTATGTCGATAATACCTTGTGGATCTAATCCAGTCGTAGGTTCATCCAATATAATCAGATCGGGATTATGCAAAAGCGTTTGCGCAATTCCCAATCGCTGTTTCATCCCATGTGAAAAACCAGCAAATTTGTCCCTCTCACGTCCACCCAATCCCACAAAATCCAACATTTTGTAGATTTCTTGCTTGGTGGAGTGCTTTCCCGAGATGCGAGAGAAGATCTCCAGATTTCGGTAAGCGGATAAATATTTATAGAAATCAGGTTTTTCGATAATACTTCCAATTCGACCTAGAATTGATTCTCGGTGAGTGGAAATTGATTCTCCAAAAATTTCAACCGTTCCACTGTCCGGCGTAATCAACGAATTCAAACATCGTATGCTTGTGCTTTTTCCAGCGCCATTGGGCCCTAAAAAGCCGAAGACATCCCCTTTATAAACACTAAAGCTAACATCATGAATGGCTTGAAAGGAACCAAATTTTTTCGAAAGGTGGCGTACCTCAATAATTTTTTCAGGCATGGTTTCTTAACACCCAAAAATGGAAAAAAGTTTTATTTTAGATCAATGAATGTGAAGTGAAGAAGATTTCTTTTCATTTAGTAAAAATAACCTTCGGTTTTGCCTTCAACAATAAAATTAATTATACCATTATTATAAGATTAATTAATCATTATTATTAAAAAAAATATTAAAAAAATTATATAGAATTGTGTAATAAATAATAAAATATTTTTAATATTGCCACCGTTAAACTTTGTCTGATAGTCTCTATTGCGCTTATGTTTAACATTCACTCAAACCTTTTTTTTATATGAAAAACAATTTCTACGTAAGCAGAGTGGTCTTTCTACTGGCTTTGATGCTCACCATGTCATTGGTAGCATTTGGTCAAGACCGAAAAGTTTCGGGAACAGTTTCAGACGCCAAAGGCGGAGGAATTCCCGGAGTATCTGTAGTGATTAAGGGTACAACTACCGGTACCACTACAGATGTTAATGGAGCTTTCTCCATTAATGTAAAGAGCGGAAATGCCGAGTTAGTAATTACCTCGGTAGGTTATGTTTCCCAATCTATCGCGGTTGGAAATCGCTCATCCATTGTAGTTTCACTTAATGAGGATGTAAGTCAATTAAGTGAGGTTGTAGTAACTGGTTACACTTCTCAACGTAAAAAAGACATTACAGGAGCGGTTGCGGTAGTAAGTGCAAAAGAACTTACTGCATTACCAGCGGCATCTGTAACGCAAATGTTACAAGGACGTGCATCCGGTGTGACTGTAGGTAACGATAACTCTCCAGGTGGTGGAACCATGGTTCGTATACGTGGATTTGGATCTACTAACAATAACTCACCTTTATATGTAATTGATGGAGTGCCTACACAGGGTACGCTAAACCAAATCAACCCGAATGATATTGAGTCGATGCAGGTATTGAAAGATGCGTCTGCGGCTTCTATCTATGGTGCGCGTGCTGCGAATGGTGTTGTAATCATCACAACTAAGCGTGGTGGTGAAGGCGAGCCTAAAATTAGTTTTGACATGTACACGGGTACACAGCAAGTAGGAAAGCTTTTGGATTTATTGAATACAAAAGAATTAGGCCAATACTATTTTGAGTCAGAAGCAGGTGCGGGTAGAAATGCAAGTACAAAATCTCCATCAGCACAATATCGTTTTGCACCCGATGGAACGCAAACAATCGCTGATTATATCTATCCAAACATATATGGTGCATTGCCAACTAACTTCACGTATACAAATGACATTGCTAATCCAAGATTCAATATTGATGCATTTAATATTACGAAAGCTAATAAAGAGGGAACAGATTGGCAGAATGTAATCTTTGGTCCAGCTAAAATCTCTAACTATCAGTTAGGAGCAACTGGTGGTACGAAAAATGGTAAGTATGCCATTTCTGCAAGTTACTTTGATCAGGAAGGTATCTTGAGATACACAGGATACAAGCGTTACTCCGTTCGTGCTAATACAGAGTTCAAAAAAGGGGCTATCACTTTTGGAGAAAATGTAACCGTTTCTGTCGATGAGCGTATTGGTGTTCCAAATGGTAACAATAGTGAATCGAATCCAATCATGTTTGCGATTCGTGTTCAGCCAATCATTCCTGTTTTTGATATAACGGGTGGACCTAAAGCTTTAGGTGGATCGAATTTATCTGACTTAAATGGTTTTGGAGGTTCACGTGGTTCGAATTTAGGTAATGCACCTAATCCACTAGCTCGCCAATGGAGAGAGAAAGATAATCCAGTAACTTCTACACGTATCTTCGGTAATGTGTTTGCGGAAGTTGAAATTATGAAAGATTTAAAGGCGCGTACCAGCCTTGGTTTTGAATACAACAACTTTAATCAATCAGCTTATTTCAACCGTGATATTGAAGCAGTTGAAGCACGTAATGCGAACAGCTTAACGGTTTCAAACAGCTTTGATCGTGCGGTTACTTGGTACAATACCTTGAATTACGCTAAAAAGTTAGGAGATCATGATTTCAACGTATTAGTTGGAACAGAATCGGTATCTACTTATGGATTTGGATTTAATGCGGCTAGATCAAATTTTGCTTTTGATGATTTATCGTACCGTTATTTGAACAATGGTTTCCCTGCAGGTCTTTCGAATGGAGGATCGGGTGCTACCATCACGGCGTTATTTTCACAATTCGGAAAAGTAAATTATGCTTACAAAGATTTCTTATTAGCTGACTTTACCTTACGTCGTGATGGCTCTTCAAGATTCGGTCCATCTTACCGTTATGGTGTGTTCCCTGCATTCTCGGTGGGAGCTCGTTTATCGGAATTAGCCTTCATGAAAGACATAACTGTCATTAACGACTTAAAAGTACGTGGAGGTTGGGGTAAAACGGGTAACCAATTAATCCCATCAGTATACAATGCTTCCACGTTGTTTACGCCAGACCCCAACAATAACATGTATGATATCACTGGTTCAGGGACTTCTCTTGCAGCTGGATTTGACTTAACTCAATTCGGAAATGCAAATGGTCGTTGGGAAACCAATACATCAACGAACATCGGTTTAGATGCAAGTTTACTAAACAATAAATTGGATGTTGCTTTCGATTGGTATACACGTACCACAACCGATATGTTAACGCAAGTTCCTATTCCAAGATCATCAGGAACAGGTAGTGTTGACTTTGTGAATATTGGAGAAGTTAATAATACGGGTATCGATTTAAACATATCTTGGAGAGATCAAATTGGTCAAGTAAGATATGCTGTTTCGGGGCAAATTAGCCAGTACACAAACAACGTAGTGAAATTGAATGATGACCCTAAGGCTTCGATCTTTGGATTCACGACTCGTCTACCGGCAATATCGTTAACAAGGGCTGGATTACCGATTGCTAGTTTCTTCGGTTACGTAGTTGAAGGGGTTCTTAAGAATGATGCCGAAGCTCTTGCAGCCACACAAATTCCT
>JBIILT010000064.1:0-7373 GCA_044338355.1 Aquirufa sp. | reverse complement strand
TTTGCATGCGATTTCAAGACATTCCAGGTCTGAATAAAACCAAGAAAACTTTGTCGCTAGCGGTGCAAAATCAACACATCGCACACGCTCAATTATTCGTGGGACCTCCGGGTGGAGCTCAACTCGCGATGGCTCATGCATTTGTCACCTATTTATTTTGCACCGACCGCTCTGACAGCGATTCCTGTGGGGTTTGTCCTAGTTGCCAGAAATTGCAACGTGGCGTTCACCCGGATTTAGTTTACGTCTACCCTACCGTCATCACGAAGAAAATTAAAGAAGCAGAATCGGATGCCTATTTACCCGATTGGCGGAAATTTATTCAAGAATCCTACTTTAGAACCTTGCCCGAATGGCTGGGTTACATGGGTGCTGAAGGGAATCGCCAGGGAAATATTCCCGTTGAGGAAACCCGGAAATTGGTTCAAAAAATTAGCTTAAAACCTTTTGAAGCGCCGTTTAAGGTGGTGATGCTTTGGAATCCTGAGACGCTAAATGCGGCTGCAGGCAATGCCTTATTAAAAACCTTAGAAGAACCACCTAGTTCGACTTTATTTGTTTTAGTCTGTGCGGAACCGGATAAATTATTGACGACTATTATCTCTAGAACCCAGCGCGTTAGTGTGGGGGCAGTTGATGTGGAAGATTTAGCGGATTATTTAGTTCAAAAAGCAGAAATTGATACAGAGAAAGCGCATCAAATCGCCGTGAATTGCGAGGGAAATATCTCCGAGGCTTTGGAAAAATCCAACTCCGATAACCTGAGCACCACGACTTGGTTTGCCGAATGGATGCGCGCCATTTATGCGCGTAACCTATCCAAATTAGTACAGTTAGCGGATCAATTCGACGGATTAGCGAAAGAGAACCAAAAAAGTATTCTCACCTACAGCCTCCATATTTTCAGACAATGTCTATATAAAATTTCGGATGCCAGTAGCTTAATCAAATCCCTAGAAAAGGAAAAAGCCTTCGTGGATAATTTCTCGAAGACCCTAAACACGGAAAAGATTGCAGCGATGACTGAAAAAATATCAGAAGTGCACTACCATTTAGAACGTAATGCACGGGCCAAAATGGTGCACCTCGACCTATCCCTTTATTTATTACGCATTTTCCACGCGAAAAACTCCTAATATGAAAACGATACGCATCGGTACTCGGAATTCGGCTTTGGCGCTTTGGCAAGCACATTATGTGGGTGCTTTGCTGGCTACGCAGGGTTTAGGCTATGAGATCGTGGCGATTACGACGAAGGGAGATCAGATTTTGGATCGTTCGCTGTCTAAAATCGGATCAAAAGGAGTATTCACAGAGGAATTAGAGGCGATGCTCTGTGCGGGTGAAATCGACATCGCACAGCATTCCGCGAAGGACCTCCCCTCCCATTTGCCTGAAGAACTCGAATTAATCGCGTTTACAGAGCGAGAATCGGCGGAAGACGTTGTTTTAAGCCTTGATCCAGCGAAGACTTTAGACTCTAGCGAACCATTGCGTATAGGCACATCGTCTACACGCAGACGCGCCTTTTTGAGCCATTTTTATCCACAGCATACCGCCGTAGAGATGCGAGGCAATTTGCAGACGCGTTTAGAGAAATTAAAAAATGGGGATTGCGATGCGATTCTATTGGCTTTTGCCGGCGTCCACCGAATGGAAATGGAATCCTATATCACCCAGCACCTGGATATAAATCAATTTGTACCCGCTGTGGGTCAAGGATCGGTGGCGATTCAATGTGCCGTTTCTTTAAATAAGGACGTGAAATCTCTAGTGCGCAAAGCCTGCAATAACCCTGACACAGAGGCTACTTTATTAGCTGAGCGCCATTTATTAGCCCATTTAGAAGGCGGATGCAGTGTTCCGGTGTATGGACATGCTGTCTTTAATGGCGATAAAATAGCTTTGCATGCCGGCGTTCTCAGCCTAGATGGTGTAGAAAATATCGTTCATTCTGCAACGGGCTCAGATCCGGCCGCTTTAGGAAAAGAGGTCGCGATGGAGCTGATTCATTTAGGGGCACATCAATTATTACGAAAAATCAGACAGCAATTAGGTTCATGAAAAAACGCATTTTAATCACGGGATCTAACGGTTTATTAGGCCAAAAACTAGTCGAACTTCTGCGCGAGCAAGCTGATGTCGATTTAATCGCTACGGCTCGTGGAGATAACCGCTTACCCGTGACTGATGGCTACACCTATGCCTCCTTAGATATCACAGTTCCGTCAGAAGTCCATACCATTTTTGATGAATTTAAGCCTGAAGTAGTCATTCACACTGCCGCGATGACGAATGTAGATACCTGTGAAACGGATCGTGATGGTTGTGATTTATTGAATGTAGATGCAGTTGCTTATTTAATCGAGGCCTGCGAAAAACACGGCACTTATTTCTGCCATTTATCGACTGACTTCATTTTTGATGGGGCGGATGGACCTTATACAGAAGAAGGGGTAGCCAATCCAATTTCCTATTATGGAGAAAGCAAATTAAAAGCAGAACAATTATTGTTTGATTCTCACATTCGTTGGAGCATTGCGCGCACCGTATTAGTCTATGGCATTGTGCCCGATATGAGCCGTTCTAATATTGTTCTTTGGGTAAAGAAATCCCTAGAAGACGGGAAAACGATCCAAGTAGTAACGGATCAGTTCCGCACGCCTACCCTAGCGGAAGATTTAGCGATGGGCTGCTGGTTGCTTTCAAAAGACGAAGTGGAAGGTATTTTTAATATCTCCGGATCCGATTTCCTGACTCCCTACGAGATGGCGGTGATGACTGCGGATTATTATGGATTAGACAAATCTCTATTACAAAAAGCGGATTCTTCGAACTTTCAGCAAACAGCTAAAAGACCTGCTCGCACCGGGTTTGTGCTCGATAAAGCAAAAAAAGTTCTAGGCTATGCACCTAGAACTTTTCAAGAGGGTATCGCCATCATGGCGCAGCAAGTAGCTGATTTAGCCTAAGGCTTCTGGGTCTTCCATCATTTCATCTGCCATGGGATTCACCACAGGTAGATCAAGTAAAATGGGCATTTCCTTCAGCTTTCCAAAATCTTTATTTTCGTCTAATAAGGTAGCCCAAAGCAGGTCTTTCAATTCTTGAATTCCTTCCTGAGTCACCGATGAAATCAATAAAACAGAAATGTCTTGTGGTAAACTTTCCCGCATTTCCGCCTCCATTTCTGGAATCGACAAGTCCATTTTAGACACGACGATAACGCGACGCTTACCTAATAATTCTGGGTTATATTTTTCTAATTCTCCGGTCAAAATACGGTATTCCTCACCCCAATTTTCTGCTTCCGATGGAATCAAAAAGCAAAGAATCGAGTTACGTTCAATATGACGTAAAAATCTCAATCCCAAACCTTTACCCTCCGATGCACCTTCGATAATTCCCGGAATGTCGGCTACCACAAAGGACTTATCATCCCGGTATTCAACCACCCCTAATTGAGGCACTAAGGTAGTAAATGGATAATCTGCAATTTCTGGGGTAGCTGCTGAAAGAACCGATAAAAGAGTTGACTTACCCGCATTCGGAAAGCCTACTAAACCCACATCAGCTAAAACTTTTAATTCCATCACTACCCATACATCTTGACCCTCTTCACCCGGCTGCGCATGGCGAGGGGATTGATTCGTCGAAGACTTGAAATTATGATTTCCTAAACCACCCCGACCGCCGGGTAACAATAAAATCTTTTGTCCTTCCTCTGTTACTTCTGCCAAAAAATCATCCGTCTCTGCATCTTTCACAATCGTACCTAATGGAACTTGAATGAAAACATCTTCCCCTTCTGCACCAGAACGGCGTCCACCTTCTCCACCATTTCCACTATCAGCAATAATATGCTTCTGGTATTTCAAGTGAATTAGTGTCCAAAGTTGCGTATTTCCAACCAGGTAGATGTGACCTCCACGACCGCCATCACCCCCATCTGGTCCACCTTTAGGCACGTGTTTTTCCCTCCGAAAGTGGGATGAACCGCTTCCTCCTCGGCCGGAACGTAGATTGATTTTGACGTAGTCAATGAAGTTAGAAGTCATTCTATTTTGTTAATTATGCTTCGATAATAGCTAGAATTTGAGAGAAAATATCCTCAATTTCGCCGATACCATTAATTCCTGAGAATTTATTTTGAGCAGCGTAATATCCAGCTACAGGAGCCGTTTTTTCGCCGTATTCTTGCACGCGTTTACGTATTAATTCTTCGTTTTGATCATCAGGACGACCAGAAGTCTTGCCACGCTCTAATAAACGTTGCGTTAGTTCCTCTTCACTCACCTCCAGCGCAATCATGTGATTAATCGCTAATTGATGACCTGCTAATAAGTTGTCCAAAGCTTGAGCTTGCGCCTCCGTTCTAGGAAAACCATCAAAAATAAAACCCGCCGACTCCTTATTCTCGTTCAATTTATTCTCAATCATTCCGATTACGACTGCATCTGGAACCAAAATTCCATGATCCATTAATTTCTTCGCTTCTAAGCCCAAAGTCGTACCTGCAGAAATTTCCGCACGTAATAAATCACCTGTAGACAAATGAATTAAACCGTATTTCGCAATTAATTTTGCAGATTGAGTGCCTTTGCCTGCCCCTGGGGGCCCAAATAAAACAAGATTAAGCATATAAATGTGGGTTAATATTTTCGAACCACAAAGGTAATCAAATCAGAGGCAAAAGCAGGGATTTTCTGCTATATTTGGCATAAAAAAAGATAAATGCATTCAACCCAATTCGAAGAGATAATTCAGAAAAGACGTTCAAATAGACGCTATGACCCCACGGTAAAAGTGGAGGATGCAGTCATCGAACGCAGCTTACAACGTTCCATTTTATCCCCTAATAGCAGCAATATGCAACTGTGGGAGTTTTACTGGATCAAAAGTGAATCAGAAAAAAAGGCCTTTCTTCCACTATGTTTAGGACAATCGGCAGCAAAAGATACCGCCCATATGGTCGTTTTCGTTACCCGTCAAGACCTTTGGAAACAAAGAGCTGCCTGGAACTTAAGCCGCGTTAAGGATTCCATTGAAGGCGAACCGACTAAAATGCAAAAAAGAGGTTTGGAGTATTACGGGAAGCTTATTCCCCTCTTATACCGCAACGATATTTTTGGTATTTCTACTTTCATCCGCTGGAACATTTGTTTCTGGATGGGCTTGAAAAAACCGATGATGCGTTTTGGCGGTAAAGCCGATCAGCGTGTGATGGTGCATAAATCGTGTGGATTAGCTGCGCAAACGTTTATGCTTTCAATTGCAGCAGAAGGTTTTGAGTCCTGCCCTATGGAAGGTTTTGATGCACAACGCGTGAAGAAACACTTAAAGCTGCCTGCTGGAGCGGAAATAAATATGATTGTTTCGGTGGGTAAAGGAACAGAAGAAGGAGTGTGGGGACCACGATTTAGAGTTCCCTACGAGGAAGTGGTGCACGTACGCTAATTGCAGTCTACATCTACAATAATTTGAACGCCTTTAAAAGCTGGCTTCGTACTGAGGGTATCCAACTCTTCGCGAAGCTGCTTTTTAAAGGTTGCCAAGGCCACACCTTTCTCCAGCTTAATCAGAATTTCCATCGCATACTGATTTCGAATGCGTTCGATTAAGGGTTTTTCTGGTCCTAGTACGCGCCCATTGCCAAATTTGGCCTTCAATAAAACTCCTAAATCCTTCGCCGCCGTTTCCACATTGCGAGCCTCGTAATGCCGCATGAAAATCTTAATCAAACGAGTAAATGGAGGATAATGGTAGCCCTCACGCTCGATCATCTCATCTGCATACAATTGCTCGTAATTTCCCTCTTGGATATAGGTAAACAAGCGATGTGTAGGCTGATTCGTTTGAATATAGACTTGACCTTGCACCTCGCGGCGACCGGCACGACCTGCCACCTGCGTGATTAATTGGAAGCCACGTTCGTGCGCTCTGAAATCTGGAAAATTAATAATCTTATCTGCGTCAAAAATAGCTACTAACGATAGCCCCTCGAAATCGAGGCCTTTGGCTACCATTTGGGTGCCTACTAAAACGTCTACCTGGCCTTTCTGAATCTCTGTAATCAAACTCGTAAAGGCAGTTTTTGAACGCGTCGTATCTAAATCCATGCGGGCAACACGCGCCTCAGGAAGGTGTAATTGTAATTCTTCCTCTAACTTCTCTGTGCCATAGCCCATGGTCTTCATTTGTGCGGAGCCGCAGGCTCCGCAGCGGTGAATCAATGACTCGTGGTGTCCGCAATAATGGCAGCGTAACTCTTGCTCTCGAGCATGGTAAGTCAACGACACGTCACACTGATGACATGTAGCTATCCAATCGCAATCTTGGCACTGAAGGTAAGGGGAATAACCGCGGCGGTTTTGGAACAATAAACTCACCTTCCCTTGCTTCAGATTATCTGCCAAAACCTCAATCAAACCTACTGAAAATCCGCCCTTCATCTGCTTCATCCGGTTCGCATATTTCGTATCAATCAAATGCATCGCTGGCAATTGTGCCGTTCCAAAACGCTCTTTCAACACCACAAGACCATATTTGTCTTGTTTGGCCTGATAATACGTCTCCATCGAAGGCGTCGCAGAACCTAATAAAACCTTCGCTTTTTGCTGGTGTGCTAGCATAATTGCCACATCTCTCGCGTGGTAACGTGGCGCCGGATCGACCTGTTTAAAGGAGGTCTCATGCTCTTCATCAATAATGATGAGGCCTAAATTCTTGAAAGGTAAAAATACCGAGGAACGCACGCCCACCACGAATGGATATTTGCCTTCCACGATCGACTTCCACACTTCCACTCGCTCATTATCTGAGAATTTAGAATGATAAATCCCTACTTGCTCTCCAAAAATCCGCTTCAACCGTACCACAATCTGCGTCGTCAACGCAATTTCCGGGAGTAAATACAACACCTGATCTCCATTCGCTAATGCTTCTTGAATCAGTTTGATATAAATCTCGGTTTTGCCCGAACCCGTAATCCCGTGTAGTAAAACGACATCCTTCTCTTGAAATTGGCTTAAAATAGATTGATAGGCCTTTTCCTGTGGGGAATTCAACGTAAACGTGGAGGGAACAAAATTTTCATCCATTTCATCAAAGCGCGAAACGACCACATCAAAAATTTCAAAAACCTGATTTTTAACTAAGGTCTGAAGGGAACTTTCCGACAATCCGGCTTGACTAAAACTGTTTTTAGCCAGGCCTTTTTGATTCGTTTCTGGGCTCCTTAACACCGGGATATATTGCAGGTAATGCAAGAGAATCGCCATCTGCTTCGGTTTCTCCTCCAGCGATTGAATTAAATCCGTGAGTATTAATTTGTCCTCAAAAGAAGCTGCTAAATGGACTTTTCGCTGCACTTT
>JBIILT010000063.1:0-7375 GCA_044338355.1 Aquirufa sp. | reverse complement strand
CGTTTCGGGAGGGTCTTTCCTATGGAATCGAGGGGTATTAAACCAAAGAAATACGTTTGAACGATGAAATCGTTAAACCTTTCTGTGTTTGCTCTAATAGTTGACGAATCGTGATCGATGAGTCTTTTACGAATTGTTGGTTCAATAAAGTAGATTCTTTGTAGAACTTCTCTAATTTACCCACCGCAATTTTCTCTAACATCGCCTCCGGCTTACCTTCTTGACGTGCTTGATCTTTTCCGATTTCGATTTCTCTTTCAATTGTCTCAGAATCAACGCCATCCTTATCTAAAGCGACAGGTTTCATAGCGGTGATTTGCATGGCGATATCTTTACCTACTTCAGATACATCCGCTCCTTGTACGTTTTCGAATGCTACTAAAACACCGATTTTGTTGTTAGAGTGAATATAAGAAACCACTTTCTCAGCGGATACATTTTCGTAAGCCGCTAACGTGATTTTTTCTCCAATTTTACCAGTTAAGTCGATGATATGACCTTCTACTGAACGTCCATCGGCTAAAGGCTCAGCTAATAAATCATGCGCTGAAGGAGCGTGAGACGCTGCTGCTTTATCAATGATTGTTTTAGCTAAGTTGTTGAAATCTGGAACTTTAGAAACTGGTTCAGTTTCGCAAGCCAAAGCAATTATTTTGCCATTTGAGTGATCCGCATTAAGTGCTACTAAAACAACACCTTCATTCGTTTCATTATCTGCACGTTTCGCTGCTACTTTTTGACCTGCTTTACGAAGGAAATCAACCGCTGCTTCGAAGTCACCATCGGCTTCAGTCAAAGCTTTTTTGCAATCCATCATTCCTGCGCCTGTCATTTGGCGTAACTTATTTACGTCTGCTGCTGTAATTGACATGTTATGAATATTTATTCTTGTTCTGCTTCTTTTTCGTATTTAGCCGCTACCTTAGCTGCCTCTTGTGAATCGTCGTCCGCTGCTTTTTTAGCCTCTACTTCTTCCGCCTCACGAGCATCATCTTTATCCTGCTTTCTTTCAGCTAAACCTTCTTCGATCGCTTTAGAAATAGCTGTGATGATGATAGAGATAGACTTGTATGCATCGTCATTTGCTGGGATAGGATAGTCAACTAAATCTGGGTTAGAGTTTGTATCACACATAGCGAAAACTGGGATACCTAATTTCTTAGCCTCAGAAACCGCGATGTGCTCACGCTTAACGTCTACAATGAACAAAGCCGCTGGAAGGCGAGTTAATTCAGTGATACCACCTAACACACGCTTTAATTTTTCTTCTTCACGAGTTAACATTAAACGCTCACGCTTAGCGATTGTCTTCACGATAACTTCGTCTTTTAACATTTTATCAATGCTGGACATCTTCTTGATAGACTTACGTACAGTCGCGAAGTTAGTCAACATACCACCTAACCAACGGTCAGTAACGTATGGCATTTTTAATTTATCTGCTTCTGTCGTCACAATTTCTTGTGCTTGCTTCTTCGTCGCAACGAACATCACCTTACGGCCTGAACGTACAATCGCACGAAGAGCTGCTGAAGCTTCTTCTAAGGAAGAGATAGTTTTATTTAGATCAATGATGTGGATACCATTTTTCTCCATAAAGATATATGGAGCCATTTTAGGATCCCACTTACGAGTCAAGTGACCGAAGTGAACGCCTGCGTCAAGCAAATCGTTGTAGCTTAATTGTGCCATTTTGGTTGTTTAAATGTGTGAATAATAAAAATGTGGAAAAGGCATCGGCAACAGACAAGCCTTTTCCACGAACAAATCTTAACGCTTAGAGAACTGGAATCTCTTACGAGCTTTCGCACGTCCTGGTTTCTTACGCTCCACCATACGTGGGTCACGTGTTAAGAATCCTTCTTTTTTCAAAGGGGAACGTAATTCTGCATCTTGCGTTTGAAGTGCACGTGAAATCGCCATACGAAGCGCTTCAGCTTGTCCTTTGATACCACCGCCATCTACGTTAGCTGTTACATCAAATGAACCTACTGTGTTCGTTAAAGCGAATGGTTGATTAACAACTATCTGAAGAATTTCAGATGGAAAGTAATCAGTTAACGTACGGCCGTTGATTTTAATCTGGCCTTTACCTGGTGTCATGGAAATACGAGCTACTGCTGTCTTTCTTCTACCGATTTTACTTGTTATTTCTGCCATTTTCTTAGTGTCCGTTAAAAGGTAATTACTTTAGGTTGTTGAGCTGCATGAGGATGTTCTGGTCCTGCATAAACGAATAAGTTGTGAAATAATTCACGACCTAAACGGTTCTTAGGTAACATACCTTTTACTGCTGATTCTACAACACCTCTTGGGTTCTTTACTAAAACCTCGCGTGGAGTTGCGAAACGTTGACCACCTGGGTAACCCGTGTGACGGATATACACCTTGTCTGTCATTTTCTTACCAGTTAAGCGAATTTTATCCGCGTTGATAACGATAACTTGATCGCCACAATCAACGTGTGGAGTAAAAGAAGGCTTGTGTTTTCCACGAATGATTTTCGCAATTTCAGAACAAACACGTCCTAAAATTTGATTTTCAGCATCTACAACAAACCAAGCTTTCTGTACAGTAGCTTTGTTTGCGGAGATGGTTTTGTAACTTAAAGTATCCACTTGTTTATAATTTAACTGTTTGAATCGTTTCCACCTAGACCACGGAATTTGTCTAAAGGAATTGATTATGACCTATTTTATCTTTCAAACGGGCATTCAATCGAAAAATGGGAGTGCAAATTTATAAAATCTTCATTTCATATGCAAGTGTCTAATTTAAAATGTTTTGCGCGGAAGAATTAATTGAAAAATAACGAACTTTATAATCTCTTACGATTCCATTACTCATGAAAAAAATTGCGGTCTACCTCTTCCTTTTTCTTTTGTCTTGCCAAGCGTTGGTAGCACAGGTTCATTTTGCTGGATTGATGTCTACTAAGCGGGTAGGAATGCTGAATGCGGCCTATAATCCGGCCGAATTATCGAATTTGACAAAAAAGGTAGAATTCAATCTGATTGGAACCTCTCTTTCCTTCGGAAATAATAAGATGTCGATTTTGGATATAACAAGTGGAAAGTCGCCGCAAAGTGCACTATTTTCCTCAGGTACTCCCTTGGAATTAGATGTTAATGTTGAATTTTTAGGGCCTAGTGTTGGATTTAAATATAAGAAATGGGGTTTTGGTATACTTACTAAAGCATTCCTTAAAGCCAATATTGTTGATTTAGATGTGGATTTAATGAATTCAATCTATAGTAATGCACTTTTAACCTTAGGTACATTTCCCCTGTCGAATCGGTATAATCAACGCATTAACTCATCGAGTTGGGGACAAGTTAGTTTTGCCGCTTCCCGAAAGATTGTAGATCACGCAAATCATCAATTAAGTGCAGGTTTGGGTGTGACGCTTCTCTTTCCGGCTTCTTATGCGAACATCGGGCTTACTAAGTTTTCAGGAACCATTAAATATAATTTATTTCCACCAGAGGCTAATTTGATTAATACAACGACTAAGTTGAATTTAGCCTACACGAGTAATTTTGCCAAAAGCTTTGCAAATCCAAGTGATTTTACCAGTGCGATTTGGGGGGAATTTGGTGGAGTTGCACTTGATTTTGGACTAACGTATCAATATCTGAATGACAAAAAAGTACCCCTTATAAGTTTTGGGGCATCAGTTAAGAACCTAGGAAGTTTAGTCTATCAAGCAAAAAAAATCAATGTGGTTGATTATGATGTTACTATTCCGGCTCCTACCACGGCTAAGCCAGGATTTAATTTATTTAGTCTGGCAACTATTTCCAGCTTAACCCAATTAGAGGGGCTTTTAATTTCAAGTGGCTATATGACGAAAGATGATCAATCCAATTCAGATGTACAGATAAAATTGCCTACAACTGTACAGACTTATGTCTCTATTAGGGCACTTAATCGATTGAATCTAGATGTGAATGCACAATACAATATTCGACAAGGGGAAGGGAATAAGGAGATTACTAGTCCAAATACGATTACTGTCATTCCGCGTTTTCAAACAAAATACTTTGAAATTTATTCACCCTGGACTAACCATGAGGTGACAGGAATTAATGGTGGATTGGGAATTCGAGTGGCTGGTTTTTACCTAGGCTCAGGTTCTATCATCACGGCTTTGCAGAATAATAGTAAGCAGATAGATGTCTATACCGGATATCAAATCGGTTTCTAATAAAAAAGGAGGCCTTTTGAGCCTCCCTTCTCTTTTTAATTGGAATCTTACAAGTCACTTAAATCAAAAGTGTCCATGAAGGCCGTCGTGAATTGACCCGATTTGAAGGTCGGATCATCCATTAATTTGATGTGGAATGGAATCGTTGTTTTGATGCCTTCGATTACGAATTCTTGCAAAGCACGCTTCATGCGAAGAAGAACTTCTTCACGGCTTTGGCCTGAAACGATTACCTTAGCAATCATCGAATCGTAATTCGGTGGAATCGTGTAACCAGAATAAACGTGTGAGTCAATCCGAACGCCGTGGCCGCCTGGAAGATGCAGATTCGTGATTTTACCTGGAGATGGACGGAAACCGTTCGCTGGATCCTCCGCATTAATGCGGCATTCTAGAGCGAATAATTTAGGGAAGTAGTTTTGGCCAGAAATCGGAATGCCTGCTGCTACCTTGATTTGCTCCTTAATTAAGTCAAAATCTGTTACTTCTTCTGTAATTGGGTGCTCTACTTGGATACGCGTATTCATCTCCATGAAATAGAAATCCCCGTTTTTATCCACTAAGAACTCGATGGTACCCGCGCCCTCGTAACCGATGGCCGTAGCACCTGCAATCGCAGCATCCCCCATTTTCTTGCGTAATTCGTCAGAAAGGGCAGGGGAAGGAGTTTCTTCACATAATTTTTGATGGCGACGTTGAATCGAGCAATCGCGTTCAGATAAGTGACAAGCTTTGCCAAATTTATCTCCCACGATTTGGATTTCAATGTGACGAGGCTCTTCCACGAATTTCTCCATATACATGGCATCGTTTCCAAAAGCAGCCGCTGATTCCATTTTCGCGTCTTCCCACAATTTGTCGAATTCCGACTCCTCGCGAATGATACGCATACCGCGGCCACCACCACCAGCTGTAGCTTTAATGATTACCGGGTATTTAATGGTTTTAGCTAATTCTTTCGCTTCCTCTACCGTATCGATTAAGCCATCAGAACCGGGAATAACCGGAACTCCTGCCTTTTTCATCGTGTCTTTCGCCGTCGCTTTGTCCCCCATCGAATTAATCATCTCTGCCGAAGCACCAATGAATTTAATCCCATGTTCTGAACAAATACGCGAGAATTCCGCGTTTTCTGAAAGGAAACCATATCCTGGGTGGATCGCATCTGCTCCAGTTACTTCTGCAGCCGAAATAATCGCCGGAATACTTAAATAGGATTGTCTGCTGGGCGGAGGTCCGATACAAACGGCCTCATCCGCAAAGCGAACGTGTAAACTGTCGCGATCGGCGGTAGAGAAAACGGCCACCGTTTTGATGCCCATCTCCTTACAAGTCCGAATTATTCGCAAGGCAATTTCCCCGCGATTCGCTATTAATATCTTTTTAAACATAGATTACGCTTTTTCAACCAAGAATAAAGGTTGATCAAATTCTACTGGACTAGCATTATCAACTAATATTTTAACGATCTTTCCAGAGATCTCTGAATCGATTTCGTTAAACAATTTCATCGCTTCGATCACACAAACGGTTTTGCCCGGAGCGATTTCTGATCCTACTTCCACGAAGTTGTCTTTATCAGGACCAGCTGCCCGGTAGAATGTACCGATCATAGGTGATTTAACCGTGTATAAGTTATCTGCAGCCGGAGCTGGAGTCGCCGCTACAGGAGCAGCCGGTGCTGCCGCAGGTGCAGCTGCTACAGGCGCCGCAGAAACGACACTAACTACGGGTGCTGCTTCGCTAAATTTCTTCACAGAGACCTTTAAACCCTCTGTTTCGATGCTAACCTCAGCTAGCGGAGACTTTGCGATGTAATCAAGTAATCGCTGAATTTCTTTAGTATCCATTCTTTTTTGTTAATTAAACGCTACAAAGGTAGCTAATTATTTTACACGCTCAGCGTATGAATAGGTTCTTGTATCTACTTTAATGATTTCATCCTGTTCAATGAAAATAGGCACCGTAATCGTTGCCCCTGTTTCTACCGTGGCTGGTTTCTTAGGGGAGTTAGCCGTATCGCCACGAACACCTGGCTCTGTGTAAGTTACCTTCAATTCTACGAATGGAGGTAATTCGCAAGATAAAGCAGCATCGTTTTCAGTATTGATCAAAATCTCTACTTCTTGTCCTTCCTTCATCAAATCCGCCATCACGCAAAGATTCTCATTTAACAGAATTTGCTCGAAGGATTCTTGGTCCATGAAGTTGAATCCAAATTCGTCTTTGTAAATAAATTGAAATTTTCTTCGCTCTACACGCACGGGATAGATCGTTACACCTGAGTTAAACGTGTTATCTAACACTTTTCCAGAGCTTAAGGAACGTAATTTAGTTCGAACAAAAGCCGGTCCTTTACCTGGTTTTACGTGAAGGAATTCAATGATCGAATATAAATCGTCATTGTATTTAATCACTAACCCATTTTTAATGTCTGCTGTAGTTGCCATTTTTAATTATTTAGGGTCGTATGCCCATTTAACGTAAGCTGATCCCCACGTAAAACCTCCACCGAAGGCTGCTAAGATCAAGTTATCTCCTTTATTTAGTTTGTTTTCGTAATCCCAAAGACAAAGCGGAATCGTTGCCGCCGTCGTATTTCCATAATGCTGGATATTCAACATCACTTTATCGTCGCTCACACCCATGCGATTTGCTGTCGCATCAATAATACGTTTGTTCGCTTGGTGCGGAACTAAGTATTTAATGTCGTCACCCGTTAGGTGATTGCGCTCCATGATTTCTGCCGAAACATCAGCCATACGCGTCACCGCAAATTTAAATACGGATTGACCTTCTTGGCGAATATAATGCCATTTTTCTTCAACCGATTGAATCGTAGGAGGATAAGCGCTTCCACCCCCTTTTTGCATTAAGGCTTCGCAGCCATCTCCATCTGATTTAAGGATGAAGTCTTGTACTCCCAAACCTTCGTAATTAGGCTCTAACATCACGGCACCAGCTCCATCCCCAAAAAGAATGCACGTCGTACGATCCGTATAATCTACAATCGAAGACATTTTATCTGCGCCCACGACCACGATTTTCTTGTAACGACCTGATTCGATGAAGGCAGTACCTGTACCTAATGCGTTTAAGAAACCTGAACAAGCTGCTGCTATGTCAAAGGAAGCCGTTTCACGGATGCCTACTGCCTTGCAGATCAAG
>JBIILT010000062.1:0-7424 GCA_044338355.1 Aquirufa sp. | reverse complement strand
CTATGGCGCTGGTTATACGGGGATGTTGACTAAGAATGTGTTCCAAACGGATCGTTCCACTAACTATAAAATTCTAGGTTTTATTGATGATAATGAATCCAAGATTGGTAAAACGATTGAAGGTATCAAGGTATTTAGTTTGCCGGAGGTATTGGATAAGTTTGTAGGTTCAAATGATGGATTGGAGGTTATTATGGCCATCAATAATATGTCAGCTAAATCGAAACGCAAAATTTCAGATATTTTCTTAGATCGTGGTGTAATAGTTAAAGCTTTACCTCCTGTCGATAAATGGGTGGAAGGAGAGTTTGCCATGAACCAGATTCATAATGTAAAGATTGAGGATCTCTTGGGTCGTGAGGTGATCCAAATGAACAACAAGCGGATTGGTGAAGAAATCTCTGGTAAAGTTATCCTGGTAACCGGAGCGGCTGGATCCATTGGAAGTGAAATCGTCCGTCAACTCATTGCTTATTTCCCGTCTAAACTAGTGCTGGTGGATCAGGCTGAGTCAGCTTTATATGATTTAGAGTATGAATTAGCGGGTAAAGTTCCCACTAATGTTCAGCTAATCGTTAATGTGGCTGATGTGTCTGACACGCGACGCATAGCTAAGATTTTCAAAAGTCATCGGCCAGATATAATTTTCCATGCAGCAGCTTATAAGCATGTCCCTTTAATGGAAAATAATCCATATGAAGCGATTAAAACCAATGTGATAGGCACACGAATTTTAGCTGAAATGGCATCTGAAGTAGGTGTTGAAAAATTTGTGATGGTTTCAACGGATAAGGCAGTGAATCCTACGAATGTGATGGGTGCTACGAAGCGTTTAGCGGAGATGTATACCCAGTCGATGAATCAATTGGAAGGAGTTAAGACGAAGTTTATTGCTACTCGTTTTGGTAACGTATTAGGATCTAATGGGTCGGTAATTCCTTTATTTAAGAAACAAATTGAGCGCGGTGGTCCGGTTACAGTTACGCATCCAGAGATTACAAGGTATTTTATGACCATTCCTGAAGCATGTGAGCTCGTATTAGAAGCGGCGACCATGGGACAAGGCGGAGAAGTATTTGTTTTTGATATGGGCGAATCTGTGAAGATTATAGACCTGGCTAAGAAGATGATTACCTTGAGTGGATTGCGAGTAGATAAAGATATTGAAATCAAGTATACGGGTTTACGTCCAGGAGAAAAGCTATACGAGGAGTTATTAAATAACGATGAGAATACGCTACCTACTCACCATCCTAAGATTTTGATAGCAGAGGTTAATACGCCTTCATATGCCTACATGGAAGTAGCGACAAATGATTTAAATCACTTATTATCGAGTGGAAATAATAATTCAATTGTTTCTAAAATCAAGGAAATAATTCCAGAGTACAAATCAAACAATTCTGTGTTTGAGACGCTAGATAAGAAATCGCTTAAATAATTCCAGCTTTATTGACAATCCAGATAGCTGCTAAAGTGAAAAGTGGCGCAGCTGCTATATCTATACTATAATGCACATGTTGTATAAGCAGTAGAGTCACGAGGACTAAACTCAGTCCGATGGCAATTCCTCTTTCTCTCGCTGTAGGCAAAAAGAAGCACACAAAAACCATGGTGGCTGTATGTCCTGAGAAGAATAAATCTTTCGTGATGACCAAATTTTCCCCATAGATGAAAATTTCAGCGAGAGGGTCATGTAAATCCACTAAACCAATGGGCGGCTCTAGAGCGACAAGATAAATCGTTATAAAGCGAAAAGTGGTCTCCAAATTAAATGCCCAAGCAAACCAAAGGAATTTTTTGGGATCTTGTAACAACCGATATAACAAGTAGATAACAGACAAATAAATGATGCCAAAAATCGGATAGGAAACATTTAGGGCTGGAAGGAAGTTAAGGAGTGGATCGTTCCATTGAACGCCTTCACGCAACTGAATCCATTGGAAATAATCATCTGCTTTGAAAGGAAAAATTAAGAATACAGCCAGCGCTGCTACGAATTGTAGTGCAAAGGTGCGGTTTTCAAAAGCGGCTTTCCAGGATTGTTTCAAGATTGAATGAAAATTGGGTAATTTGGGAAGCGAAATTAGTGCTAAAAAATAATATAAGATGAAAAAGATCTCAAAAATTACAGTAATTGTGTTGAGCATCATCACGAGTGCTTTTCATTTTTCGTGTGGAAGCGCTACAGAAAGAGGTGAGTTAGGTCAAAAAAAGCAAACAAATAAGATGGATCAGAAATTAGAGAAAATTACGTTTGGAGCAGGATGCTTCTGGTGTGTAGAGGCTGTTTTTCAGCGTGTGAAAGGTGTAAAATCAGTTACATCGGGCTATATGGGGGGTAAGATGAAGAATCCAACCTATCGGGAAGTTTGTTCAGGACTTACAGGTCATGCGGAGGTTTGTCAATTGAGTTATGATCCGAAAGAAGTAAGTGTGGCGACCTTGTTGGAGATTTTTTGGCAGACACATGATCCTACCACTTTAAATAGACAAGGAGCGGATACGGGTACTCAATACCGTAGTGCAGTATTTTTCCACACACCAGAGCAGCAAAAAGAGGCAGAATCGTGGAGGCAAAAATTAAATGACCAGCATGTTTTTCCGAATCCAATCGTGACGGAAATTACATCTGCCTCCGAGTTTTATGTAGCAGAAGACTACCATCAAAACTATTTCAATGAGAATGGGACGGAGCCTTACTGCCAAATCGTCATTAAACCTAAGATGGATAAGTTCTTAAAGGCCTTCAAAACCAAGTTAAATTAGAAACCGCCTTTGTCATAGAAACTGCGTCTACGAGAAAGCTTCAAATCTTGTAACAGAGTTGATTTGACCCTCAGGTCGAATGAATAATTACTCGCACGCCCGTAGAATGGGCTCGCGATAGGGGTCCAGTTAAAATTCATTTCCCAACAATGCAGATCGCGGTGCACGGACATATTCGTGTAAGTCAATCCTTTGTACTTAAAGTCAAATCCGGAACTCATCGAGATTTTCCATTTTTCTGAAAGACTTATGTCACCCTGGAAGCTTAGACCGCTGATATTTTGCGGGGAAGCTAAACCCGTCTTATTCATGCTGAATTGATAGGAGAAGGAGAAATTCCAAGGTACATTCCAGTCGATAAAGTCGTCAAGATTTCGGTTAATTTGATTCATCTGTGCGTCGCTGGCATTTTTATTTTCCTTCGGTTTAGGCTTTGAAGGTGAGAAACGTCGACCTAAAGAGAAATTAAACCCTTGTAAGCGCGCTAATCCTTCCCCTTGGCTGAACATTAAGTCTGGCGTCCTTCTCCCGATGTCAAAAAATAGCGGATCCTCCACATATAAATAAGGATCAAAGCTACCACTCACATTGATGTCAAAATCTTTCACCCGTGAGGCTACATTAAATCCGATGTTCGATAAGCCATATTCTTTTGCCAGTAAATTATAGCTTCCGCTTAAACCGAAATTATCTAAGATTCGCACTTTCTCAGTGAGCACGCTTGCGGTATCTGACTTGGTCTTCAATTTTGCTTCTAACGTATTCTGGATACCAAAAGAAATGGATCCTGAGGCACCTCCATAACTCAAACTACGAGGATCAAATGTGCTTATCCGCCTAATATCACCAATCTGTTCTATTCCTTCTGAATTGATAAATTTCCGGTTGTTAATTCTAACATCTTGGAAATAGCCAAAATTGGGGTCTGAATAATCGGGGGTATAACTTAAACTGATGGAGGGAACTACCGTATGGCGAATAGCTTCCAATCGACCCTTTTTAAATCGCAAAGTTCCGAATAAGCGGGTATTCATACTGGCTGAATAGGAAATTTGGGAGTTAAATTTAGGTAAGCCTCCTACCGTATCAATTCTGACTGTTGAATCCGCCGCAACATAGGTGTATTTGTATGATCTTGTGTACATATTACCAGACCAGGCAACCCCAGGTGTCAGATTGATATGTTTGGTTATCTTCAAATTAGGCAAGGATAGGGGAATGCTATAATTAAATTTTGTCTGGGCTTTTTCCCATAAAATAGGCAGCGTGCTGGCATCCACCGGAATTACCCCAGCCGGCACATCGTCTGCTCCAGTAGGAATAAACGGCTTCTGAATCGTTCCACGTAGGGAATTAGAGGATCTTGGATACACATCGAATTCATAACGCGTATAGGGGTCGCCCACTTGGTTGGTCATCGAAATACCTCCAGAAAAGTCTAAGCCAATTCGAAATTGATCGATGAAACGATCTCCTATAGAGTTTTTCTTTTTGAATGGCTGAATTTGGTTTAGGCCAAAGTTAAAATCAGTTCCTGCATCAAATACGCGCGTACTCGTGTTTTGGTTGATTCGAAGGCTCAAGCTTGTTCGAACCGTTTGGCCAAAATTTCTAGAATATTGAACGGATGAACCAATTGTATTGGAAAGGTATTGCTGCGTATTAAAGGAATTGAACTGGTTATAGGAATTAGAGGCAAGATTCACAGAGGCAGAAAAACTAGAATTCCCTAAGCTTCGCGGCGAGTGAGCCCATTGAAGGGAAAAATCTGTTCTTTTTGAGGGATTAAACTCTTCTCCATTGCTATTGCGATTTAAAGCTAAATTGAAACTACCCGTATATCGGTACCGTTTATTGTATTGAGAATTAACACCTAAGCCCCAGCCACCTTTAGAATAAATTTGACCCGTGAATCGGATACCAATATTTTCGCTCGCAGCCCAGTAATAGCCTCCATCACGTAAATAAAAACCTCTACCACTCGGCTCCTCCCCGTAAGTGGGTACAAGAATACCTGATTTTCCAGCCTCTTTTGGCTGAGAATAGGGAAAAAAGCCAAAGGGTAAACCGATGGGCAATGGGATATCATTCAATTCAAAATGAAATGGCCCGGAAACAATCTCTTTCTTTCCCACCACTTTAATCTTATTCGCTTTAATGTGAAAGTGTGGATGGGTTAAATTACAGGTGGTATAAATCGCATTTCGGATGTATAGGTTCTCCTCTTCATCTTTTTTTACATTTTTCCCTTGAACAAATCCCTCCCCTTGTTGTGTGACAATTCCTTTAATGATCGCCCGTTTGGTTTTGAAATTATAGCGAATCTCATCGGAATCGTATTTATCTCTACCCTGTAAGAATACGGGGAGCCCGATCATTTTTTTCGTCAGTGTATCCTGAGTTCCGATGGCGTAAACCTCATTCTTAGCCCAGTCTAGGCGGATATAATTCGCTTCTAGGGAGATTTCGCCGTATTTTACTTTGGCTCCTCCATAAAGATTTACGATTTGCTTATCCGCATCTAATATCGTGGAGTCCAGGGCAGAATAGAAAACGGTGGTCTCTAATTTAGCGGCCGTGTCTTTAGGAATGGATTTTTGTAAAGTATCCGTCGAGATTATCCGTTGTGCTTTCACTTCTGAAATAGAGGCAAAAAGGACAAGCAGCGTAATAAAAAGGTAATATGTGGATTTCTTTACCAAATGGAATTTAAAAATTATATTTGTACTTATTAAATACAAGCCTACAAAATTACATCTTTGCTTGTTATCAACGTGTAACAATTAGAAAATAATGTTTAATCAGATAAAATCTATCGGTTTATTTTTTTCGTTGGGTTTATTGCTGACTGCTTGGACGCCTAGTGGTTTTCAGAAGGGAGACATTAAAAATCGAATAAAAGTCGTTTGTTTAGATGCCGGTCACGGAGGAAAAGATCCAGGTTGTACTGGGCCTAAAGGCTCTCATGAGGGGATTGTAACCTTGAAAATTATTATGGAAGTGGGTAAAAAGCTGAAAGCAGCTCATCCCGATTTGAAAATTATTTATACCCGAGATACAGATACGTTTATTGAATTAAATGAACGAGCTAATATCGCGAATCGAAATAAAGCTGATTTGTTCATTTCTGTGCATTGCAATGCCGCGGTGAATAAAAATGCCTACGGAACAGAAACCTATACGATGGGTTTGCATAAAACAGATGGCAATTTAAACGTAGCGAAGCGAGAGAACTCCGTTATCTTGCAAGAGAAGGATTATCAGAAGACCTATGATGGTTTCGATCCGAATTCTCCTTTAGCCCATATTATGATGGCGAATTACCAAAGTGCCTTTATGGCAAGCTCGGTAAAGTTTGCCTCCAAGGTGGAGGAGCAATTTTCGAAGACCTATCAACGTAAGAGTTTTGGGGTAAAACAAGCTGGATTTTTAGTAATTTGGCGTACGGCGATGCCCAGTGTATTAATAGAGACTGGATTTTTAACAAACCCGGAGGAAGAAAATTATTTAGCTTCCGAGAAAGGACAAAACCAAGTGGCTACAGCCATTGCCACCGCGTTTAAAGCATACAAAGAAGAAATCGAAAAATAGATAAAATGTTCAAAAGCAATGAATTAAAAGTAGGGTTTTTGGCATTGTTAGCCTTCTTAATCCTCTATTTCGGGTTTAATTTTCTAAAAGGAAACGATGTGTTCTCTTCTTCTCGCATCTATTATGTAGAATATGATAATGTAGATGGATTGATGGTTTCGAACCAGGTAATGGTGAATGGAATTGAAGTAGGGAAGGTGAAGAAAGTCGAAATTCAATCTAATAAAGCAAATAAGATCTTAGTTACGCTTCGATTTAGCCAGGACATCGTCTTACCCGATAAAACGGTGGCTGTACTTTCAGATGGAGCCTTATTAGGAGGGAAAATTATTCGTTTGCGATTAGAGGGGAAGGGCAATTTACCGGAAGATTCTTTCTTGAAAGGTGAAACAGAGGTAGGAGTAACATCCTTGTTAAAAGAGCGGGCTATTCCAGTGATTGCGAATGCGGATTCGCTTTTGGTATCCTTCCGTCAAATCTCCGACAAATTTGACCATACCGGAACCTATCTAAATACCTTATTAAAGACATCTAATGAAGCGGTTTCTAGTATCAATGGTTCTGTCAAAGGAATCGTTACGGATAACCGAGCGAACATAGCGCAGATTTCTGCTAATATGAAGACCTTGTCTGCAGATTTGATGGAGACGGAGAAACAATTGCGCCCCTTGTTAACGAAATTCAATACGGTAGCTGATTCTTTGCAGGCTTTAAGAATAGGCAAAACATTGAGAGAAGTGGATTTGGCCGTCGTTTCATTGAAGAAAATTGTGCAAGGCTTGGAGCGTGGCGAAGGGACTGCGGGCAAATTGCTTAAGAATGATAGCCTATACTTAGGCTTAAATAAATCGCTTGTGGATCTAGATAAGCTGTTGCTTGATTTTAGATTGCAACCGAAGCGCTATATCGGTATTTCTGTTTTCGGAAAGAAAAACACGCCTCCCTCTAATTAATTTCTATGTCTACGATTCAAGTGAAAATTACAGCCAGTCCTGAGCTGTCTGATATTTTAGTCGCTGAGCTAGGCGAAATTCAATTCGATATTTTTGAGGATTCAGATACAG
>JBIILT010000061.1:0-7450 GCA_044338355.1 Aquirufa sp. | reverse complement strand
ATAGATTATTCTTTTTATCCCCATCCGCATGAATACCGGCAGTTTGGGTAAACACATTCTCTCCTACCACCGGCTTATTAACTGGAATTCTGAATCCGGAGAAAGTCTCCACTAATTTGCTGACCCGGTACAAAGATTTCTCACAAACAGAGGTTTTTACATCCGTCTGGTAATCATTTAAAACAGCAATCACACTCGCTAATGCTGCATTTCCAGCTCTTTCGCCCATACCATTTACAGTCAAGTGTAAACCATGAGCTCCACAACGAACCGCTTCTAAAGCATTAGCCGTTCCTAAATCGTAATCATTATGGGCGTGAAAATCAAAGTGCGTGGTAGGATAACGCACGATTAATTGCTTAATAAAAACGCAAACCTCATATGGAGTTAATATTCCCAACGTATCAGGTAATAAAACTCGCTCAATAGGTTGAGTAACTAAAAAATCCAGGTATTGAAAAACATAGTCTGCGCTATTACGCATTCCATTACTCCAATCCTCTAAGTAGACATTAACTGATAATCCGTTTGATTTTGCTAGGGAGATGGTCTCCTCAATTTCTTTAAAATGCTGCTCAGGTGTTTTCTTTAATTGATGTTTTAGGTGATTTAAAGAACCTTTGGTCAATAAATTCATCACCTTAGCTCCTGCATCTAACATCCATTGTACTGAAGTTCCTCCATCCACAAAGGTCAAAACTTCTACTTTATCGAGAAATCCATTTGCGCTAGCCCAGGAAGTAATTTTTTTAACCGCCTGAAACTCACCCTCAGAAACACGTGCTGAGGCAATCTCAATACGATCGACCTTTAATTCAGTCAACAGCAATTGAGCAATAGTTAGCTTTTCGGAAGCTGAAAACGATACTCCGCTGGTTTGTTCCCCATCGCGAAGGGTAGTATCCATTATTTCTATGTGACGTTTCAAATGATTAGCGGTTTACAGCAAATGCACTGATTTCTGATTTCATGGCTTGCAAATAATCAATGTCATCGAAACCATTCAATAAGTTATTTTTCTTGTATCCGTTAATGGCAAAATTCTCAAATGCCCCAGTAGAAACAATCGTAATTTTTTGATCGGGTAAGCTAACTTCTAATTCAGCCTTGGGATCTGCTTCAATCGCAGTGAAAATCTCATGTAAAAATTCAGGACTAACCTGAACCGGTAAAACACCTACATTAATGGCATTTCCACGGAAGATATCAGCAAAGAAAGACGATACCACGCACCGGAATCCATAATCATAAATGGCCCATGCCGCGTGCTCACGTGAAGAACCAGAACCAAAATTCTTGCCTCCTACTAAAATCTTACCAGAATATGTCGGGTTATTTAAAACGAAATCAGCCTTAGGTGCATCATTTTTATCATAACGCCAATCTCTAAACAAATTATCTCCAAAACCTGTGCGCTCAGTTGCTTTTAAGAAACGAGCAGGTATGATTTGGTCTGTATCCACATTCTCAATTGGAAGAGGGACTGCGGAACTTTTTAGTACATTAAAACTATCGTAAGCCATATTGCTTTTATTTATTCGATCTTATAAAAATTCTCTTGGGTCAGTTACTACACCCGTAATTGCAGCCGCAGCTGCAACTAAAGGACTCGCTAATAAAGTACGAGATCCGGGACCTTGACGGCCTTCAAAATTACGATTAGACGTACTCACCGCATATTTACCTGCAGGTATCTTATCATCATTCATTGCTAAACAAGCCGAACATCCTGGCTGACGTAAAGCGAATCCTGCTTCTGTTAATATATCGTATATACCTTCTTCTCTAATTTGCGCTTCTACCACATGAGATCCTGGAACTACCCAAGCCGTCACGTGCTCAGCTTTCTTACGACCTTTTACAATTGAAGCGAAGGCACGGAAGTCTTCAATACGTCCATTTGTACAAGATCCGATAAATACATAATCGACTTTTTTACCGATCATCGAATCATTTTGAGCAAAGCCCATATATTCTAATGACTTTTCATAAGTAGCCACACCACCCTCTACATCATCCGCATTCGGAATGTGCTTAGAGATACCCATTCCCATACCTGGATTCGTACCATAGGTAATCATCGGTTCAATATCTGATGCATAGAAAGTAATCTCTTCATCAAACGTTGCGCCAAAATCGGTCTTCAATGTTTTCCAATAGGCTAATTGCTTGTCCCAATCAGCTCCTTTAGGTGCTAATTCGCGACCATGGATATAGTCAAACGTCGTTTGATCCGGAGCAATCATTCCGCCACGTGCGCCCATCTCAATACTTAAATTACAAACCGTCATACGGCCTTCCATCGACATTTTTTCAAAAACATCCCCAGCATATTCTACGAAATAACCCGTAGCACCAGAAGTGGTTAATTTTGAAATAATGTATAAAGCTACATCCTTAGGTGTAACACCTTTTCCTAATACCCCATTCACGTTAATACGCATTTTCATAGGCTTAGGCTGCATAATACATTGTGAAGAAAGTACCATCTCCACTTCTGAAGTGCCTATTCCAAAGGCAATAGCGCCAAAAGCTCCATGCGTAGAGGTATGAGAGTCCCCGCAAACAATCGTCATACCTGGTAAGGTAATTCCATTTTCTGGTCCTACCACGTGAACAATTCCATTCTTAGGATTACCTAAACCCCAATGAGAAATACCATACTTAGCTGTATTTTTCTCCAATTGCAGAAGTTGATTCGCAGAAAGCGGATCTTCAACCGGCAAATGTTGGTTAATAGTAGGCGTATTATGATCCGCTGTCGCAAACGTACGCTCAGGGGATAAAACACCGATACCACGTGTTAATAGACCCAAAAAGGCAACGGGGGAAGTCACTTCATGAATAAAATGACGGTCAATGAAAAAAACATCAGGACCATCAGCAATTTTACGAACGACATGTGAATCCCATACTTTATCAAATAAGGTTGTTGGGGAATTGCTCATTATATACTTTAATTTAAAAGGCGCTTAAATTATAATTAAGCTACAAAAATCGCGTTTTTTTTGCAAAAATGCAAAGCAAATCTCCTGTGAAATAAGGATTTTGCCAAATAAAACTAAAGTCAAAGCGAGACACGGTGAATAGAAACAATAGGCTTTGGCCATGGGGCCTGTTCATTCTAATGCTTTAATTCTACTGCTTTTCTACCGATAATTGAAGGCATTTAGATAAAGAGTATACTTGATCAATCCTGACATTACTGGATGGAATTACCGATACCTACTATGATGACAGATATAAGGATCACCACAATGCCACCAATAACAGTGCGCATTGTTTTAGAAGATACACCTTTCCATTCTTTGAAGTAAATTCCCCAAAAATTAGAAGTGATAATAATTGTGGCCATGTGCAAAATCCATGAACTCGCTCCGTTCCCTAATTTACTCTCCCCCATACCATAAAAGAAAAATTGCAGAAACCAGGTTGTACCGGCTACGGCTGCAAATAGGTAGTTCATTCTTAGAGGAGCTGAAGCATTCAAATAATCGCCAAATGACTTATTTGAAAAGTTTAAATACATACAATAGACAAAGTTTGTCAAGAAGCCACCCCATAAAACCACAATGAAAATGACATTATTCTGAAACAACGGATCACAACCTTTCGCAACTGCCACATCTGCCATGTCCTTTCCGGCCTCAATACCAAAATTGAAGCAAGCAGAACAAAGGCCTGAAATGATGGCTACTATTAATCCCTTCGTTAAACTAAATTCTTTAATCGTCTCTTGTTTCTGTTCTTGGGACAACTCCCCTTCCTTCATCATCCCTGCTTTTCCACAAAGGAAAATACCAAAAACACAAACTAATATCCCTAATAATACCACTTGACCACCTGTACTTCCCACAATGTGAGAAATGGTATCTCCGTCTACCCCAGCTATTTCTCTATAGATAGGTGGCACTAAAGCGCCGAAAATACTGCATAAACTCAAGGCAATAGACATACCCAAGGACATCCCTAAATAACGCATCGCTAAACCAAAAGTTAGGCCACCTATTCCCCATAAAACACCAAACACAAAGGTCCAAAAAAACGTATCAGAATCTATCGTTTGAATAATATTCATAAAGTCGGGAATTGTTAACCAAGCTGCCAATAAAGGAACAATTAACCACGAAAACACCCCACCCACAATCCAAGCACTTTCCCAAGACCATACTTGAATCTTCCGATAAGGAATGTAAAAACTACCTGAAGCAAATCCACCCAAGGAGTGAAAGAAAAGACCTAAAATTGAACCCATAGTTGCTTATTTATATTTTTAAAAGTCATCAAGTTTCTAATATTACCCATAATAACAGGAAAGAAATCGAAATTAACTTATTATCAGTGAACAACTATACTTAGTCTACCTAGGTAAGTAAATAAAAAAGCTGCAGCAGGAATCATCTCCTACCGCAGCCTTCTAAGTAATTCATTTATTAAACTATTCTTTTACAATCGTGGTAGTAAAAGGTTTTCCCGAAGAAATAACATGTAAAATATATTTACCTACACGAATGCCCGAAAAGTCTGTAAATACAATTTCTTTTATTGGTGCTTCGTAATTGATCATAAATGGCCACAAAAGTTGGCTTTGTACTTGGTACCGAGAATCCGATGGTTAATTTATCCACAAAAGGATTCGGAAAAGCAGTATAGATAATTGGATTTTCTTCCTGTACATTCAACTTAATCCCTGAGGCGGCAATACTTCTCTCTAATAAAGAAGGCTGCTTAAATCCTTGGCGAACAATGACACCACCTTTAGTAGAAGTTCCCGTAACGGCGCTCTGCTGCCCAATGATTTGGGAATAATATTTTCCATCTACCATTGTAGTGGAACCACCTGAACCGATAGAGGAACTTAACACCTTTTGAGAAAAGGCAAAGGATGAAAAGCCTAGAACAAAACATAAACACAAAAAACTCTTCATATTGAACTTATTTATACTGTTTGGATAAACTCCTTCACACTCACTCCCTCAAATTCTAAAAAAAAGTAATTCAATTTTTCGTCATTTTCAAAACCAGAATCTTTAAACAATCCTTTTAGGCAAGATTTCTTTATACAACCCTGTTTAATTAAATTCTTAGCATATTGAATTCTCAAACGATTCATTTCGTCAGCGAAGTTAGTAAAAAGGTAAAGCTCGAAAAAATCATTCAGTTCTTTTTTATCTTTTTGCACTAATTCCCCTAATTGATCCAAAGTTAGCATGGGCTGCAAGAATGGCTTATTGAAGATATAACAGGCGTTAATTGTCTGATCAAACTGCCACCAATACTCGTCCTGTGGAGTTAATACTCTTTTAAACTTATCCACATCTAAATAGATGACCTGTGGAAAGAAATACAAGGTACAAACCATCACCACATATGCCATTAGGGAGATGTACTTTATCTCATTAGGATGATTTAAAAAAGAATAACCCCAGTTATTTTCCAGCCATACCCCTAAAAAAACAGAACTCATCCCCGCAAAAACTATCCATTGTAAAAGTATAAAAACAACTAACCAAAACCCTAGACGAGTTGCTTTAAAGAAGTACAAATTATTTTTTTTCAAATACATTATTCCCCAAACAGTATAGCAAGTCAATAACAAAGGACGCATTATGTATAAATGAACTGCATCAAATACGAATCCTAATTTAATTGAAAACATAGCGGTCCAATCACTAAACACTTGCCTAACCACTTCTATTTTATACGCATAGGGCGATAAGTAATAAGGAATGGTATCAATAAAAACAACGAGAAAGGGCAAAATATGCCATAAATCAGAACCTTTTAACTGTGTTTTGCCTGTACGCAAACTTCTGAGATAAAAATACAAAAGTGGTCCAATTAGAAAATAAATAGACGAAAAATTGCCATACAAAAGAACCGTAAATAATAAACTATGACCTAAAGACATGGAATAAACAGTCAAACAATAAATCCCAGAGATAAAAAATAAAATCGCTAAATAGATGTTAGGATTTGCGAATAAGGACCCTCTTGATTTCATGAATATGATTGAGGGCGTCATAAAACTAGTAAATAGCGTCATGACAAAAATCGATTGGAATAGAAACAGCATTATGAAGTGGTTAGATATAAATGTAATGTACAAAAATATAATGATTCAAAATCAATACTTAGTAAATTACCACTATACTGATAAATTAAATGGGAATTAAATCAAGGATTGCACGTTTTTGGAAGCTTTTAGGACCCGGCTTAGTGACAGGTGCAAGCGATGATGATCCTTCGGGGATTGCCACCTATTCGCAAGCAGGTGCAGGATGGGGCCTTTCAACCCTTTGGACTGCTTTAATTGCCTTTCCCTTAATGGCCGCCATTCAGCAAATGTGTGCACGAATTGGATTAGTGACAAAACAGGGATTAACGGGTACTATTAAAAAGCATTACTCCAAGCCAGTGCTCTATCTTATGCTTCTTTTCAGTTTCCCTGCTATCATTATGAATATTGGTGCGGATATTTCGGGCATGGGAGCTGTGGGCAATTTACTTTTTCCTAGCGTTGAGCAGAGTTATTTTAGTGTCTTATTTACCTTACTGTTATTGGGCCTAATTATCTATTTGCCCTATTCAAAAATTGCAGCGATCTTAAAGTATTTGTGCATTGTGATGCTGGTCTACTTTATCGTTCCATTCCTTTACAAGCAAGACCTCAAGGAAATATTTATGGCCACATTTGTGCCAAACATTCAATTTAACAAAGAATATGTGGCCATTTTAGTAGGTATTTTAGGTACAACTATTTCACCCTATTTGTTCTTTTGGCAAGCGTCCGTAGAAGTGGAAGAAATGAGTGCTCATAAAAAACTCATAGTGAATAAGCGAATTATACATGAGATGGAACAAGATGTGGATTTCGGAATGGGATTTTCAGGATTTGTCATGTATTTCATTATTCTAACTACTGGAACGGTTCTATACAAAAGCGGGATTCATCAGATAGATACAGTAGAACAAGCTGCTTCAGCACTAAAGCCGCTGGCTGGCGACATGGCCTATTGGTTATTTGCCATAGGTATACTAGGCACAGGCCTTATCGCAATTCCCGTGTTAAGCGGCTCGCTATCTTATATATTTACAGAGACATTTGGTTGGGAGCAAGGACTAAATAAAAAGTTTCATGAGGCCAAAGGCTTCTATTCCATCATCGCCTTATCCCTATTTGTAGGTCTTTCGCTGAACTACGTTGGTATATCCCCGATTGATGCACTTATTTATACAGCCATTTTATACGGAATGACAGCGCCCGTATTAATTGCCATTATACTACATATTTCGAATAACAAGGAAATTATGGGAGAAAATACCAATTCCCGCTTGTCGAATGTGCTAGGCTTTGCAGCTCTTATCATCATGACACTAGCAGCAGTAGCACTTCTCTATTTAGAATTTATAGGATAAAAAAAACCATACTCCCTTATGAAGAGTATGG
>JBIILT010000060.1:0-7534 GCA_044338355.1 Aquirufa sp. | reverse complement strand
TGACCCACATGGTACACATAAAGTATGCCTAGATGCGATATTAGAGGCTATAACTCGTTTGAAGCACCGGGAATACATGAAGAATTGTTGGGTGTGGTTATATAAAGGAGCCTGGGCAGAATGGGATATCGATCAAATCGAAATGGCTGTACCCATGTCACCGGATCAAGTATTCAAAAAGAGAATGGGTATCTTCAAACACCAATCCCAAAAAGATGGCGTAGTCTTCCAGGGAGATGATTCAAGGGAGTTTTGGCAACGTGCTGAAGAGAGAAACCGAGCAACGGCTTCCATCTACAATGCACTTGGCCTTGCGGAATACGAGGCTATGGAAGCCTTCGTACGCTGGAAATTCTAATCTTTTAAGGCAGCGTACAAGATCTCCGCGGCATGCTTCGCATGCCGCTTCGTGCCGTCATGAATTTGATGACGGCAACTAGTTCCCGACGCAACAATTTCAACCTCTTCCGGCTGTGACCGCACGGTAGGGAACAAAACAAGCTCCCCTATCTGCATAGATAAATCATAATGCTCTTTCTCATAGCCGAAAGAACCCGCCATACCGCAACAACCTGAAGGAATTAATTGAACTTCGAAATTCTCCGGCAATGAAAGCGCCTTCTTCGCTGCCACCAGCGACGAAATCGCTTTTTGCTGGCAGTGCCCATGCAATTTCATTAACTTTTTCTCTGAACTAAACGCTGCAGAGGTGATACGCTTCGCATCCGCCTCGCGCGCAATAAACTCCTCTAATAAAAGCGTATGCTTCGCTAATTCTTGCGCCCTATCCACCCATTCATCTGAAACTAAATCCGGGTATTCATCGCGGAATGTTAAGATTGCTGAAGGCTCTATTCCAACTAAAGGCGTATTTTCTGAAATCAAAGACGACCACAAGCGCACATTTTGCATGGCAAGAACACGTGCCTCATCGAGCATTCCTTTAGACAAATAAGCTCTTCCAGATATAGGGTGTGGTAAAGTTTTCACTTCATAACCTAAACATTCTAAAAGCAATACCGTCGTACGGCCAATTTCGGCATCGTTAAAGTTTGTAAACTCGTCTACAAATAAGTAAACTGACTTCTCTTGCACAGGGCTCGTGCGCGACTTTAACCAAGACCACAAAGTCTGCTTCGCCATCAAAGGCATCGTACGATCCGGGTGGAAGCCTACTACTGCATTCGAGATGCGGCGAATGGCTGGTGTTCCCATCACTACATTATATAAGAAGGGCACATAAGAAGCTAGATTCGAAATTTTTGCAAAGTTTCCTACTAACCAAGAACGCAGAGGAAGCCCCTTTTCTTTTTGGTATTGATACAAGAACTCCATCTTTAATTTCGCCACATCCACATTCGATGGACACTCTGACTTACAGCCTTTGCACGCCAAACAAAGATCCATTACTTCCTTAATCTCCTCATGAGCGAAACGATTAGGCTGCTCAGAATGAGTTAAAAACTCGCGTAGGATATTAGCACGAGCTCTCGTCGTTTCTTTTTCGTTGCGCGTTGCCATAAAAGACGGACACATTGTCCCACCTGAAATAGGCGTCTTGCGGCAATCGCCAGAGCCATTGCATTGTTCCGCATGTTGCAGCACATCTTGACCCTGATACCGAAACGCTGTTTTAAATTCCGGCGTTTGTTGTCCGGCCTCGTAGCGCAGGAAGGTATCCATTGGAGGGGTATCCACGATCTTGTTTGGGTTAAATATACCCTTAGGATCCCACCAAGACTTCAAATTCCGCATTAATTGATAATTCTCCTCTCCCACCATCCAAGGAATGAATTCCCCTCTCAAACGTCCATCACCATGCTCCCCCGAAAGAGAACCCTTGTATTTTTTCACCAATCGAGCAATCTCTTCCGCAATGTGACGGAATTGTTGATGGCCTTCTTTGGTCTTTAAATTAATGATCGGACGCAAGTGTAATTCTCCAGAACCTGCGTGGGCATAATGCACGCAGTACAAGTTATTTGCTTGCAAAATCTCATTGAATTCAGCGATAAAGGCAGGCAAGTCGTTCACATCTACTGCCGTATCTTCGATTACTGCCACTGCCTTTTCATCACCTGGAAGGTTAGACAATAACCCTAATCCCGCTTTACGCAAGTCCCAAACCTTCTTCACATCGCCCCCCGTCACAAACGGAAAATGATATCCTAAACCTGCCGCGCGCATCGCTTCTTCACACGCCTTCGCCTGAAAAGCTAAATCATCAGCTGAATCCGAACGTAATTCCACCACTAAGATCGCACCCGGATCGCCTTCTACAAAGAATCGATTCAAGCTTTGTGCTGGATTCGCTTTCGTACACTCTAATATATAGTGATCCATCAACTCAGAGGCTGAAGGATTGAATTGCAAAGCAATCAGATTAGCTCGTAAGGCTTCATCAATGGTATTAAAATGACCACAAACCAAACCTAAATGAGCCGGAGGCAACACATCCACATGTAATTTAATTCGTGTGGCAAAGCAAAGTGTTCCCTCCGATCCAGAAAGCAGAGAACAAAAATTAAACGGGGCATCTGTCGACTCAAATGCCTTCGTATGCAATAACATATCTACCGCATAACCTGTGTTTCGGCGACGAATACTTGGTTTGGGGAATTCCTCTGTAATATTTTTTTGATTAGTCGGATCCGATAAGACCGCTAGTGTATTCTCATAGATTCCATGCAATCGAGTCCCCTTTTTAAGCGATTTTATGGTCTCAAAAGGGTCTTCAGCCTTAAAATGAACGGGGGATCCATCCGATAAAAATCCCTCTACTTCTAAAACATGATCTCTCGTAGAGCCATAGATAATCGAATTAGAGCCGCAAGCGTTGTTTCCCATCATGCCACCAATCATCGCCCGATTAGCTGTCGATGTTTCTGGGCCAAAAAACAAACCTTGCTTTTTCAACTCTACATTCAACACATCGCGAACTACACCTGGCTCTACCCAAACGTAGGATTCCTCCTTATTAATTTCTAAAATTCGATTAAAAAACTTCGATACGTCCACCACCAATGCCTTCCCTACTACTTGACCTGCTAGCGAAGTACCTGCCGTACGCGGTATCATAGGAATGGAATGTTGATCTGCAAACAGAATGATTTTCTCTAAATCTTCTTTCGACTCCGGAATCGCCACCCCTAAAGGCATCTCTCGATAAGCAGATGCATCCGTTGCATACAAGGTCTTCATCACGGTATCCGTGTGAAGTGACCCCTGCAAAGTCAGGCCTAAAGTAGCAAGAAGCGAATCGGATGTTTGCGTCGACATGGTTTATTTCTTAAGCTCTAATTTACACAAAGCGCTCATTAGTAGCAACTGAGCAAGTATATAAGTTAGCATCACAACGGTAGAAATCCCCGGAAAGGAATAATAAAACTTACCAAAAGCTAAAACACTATCAGAAACCACAAATAAAAATGCTCCCCATACAATCATCTGGTTTTTCAATCGTATCGCAAAATACAACATGGCCCCTAGCGCAAAAGCATATAGGGTCACAGGAATTTTCATTCCATCGGCTAAATAAGGATTCAAGAACGCTAAAAAAAGAAACACGTAAATAATCACACCGGCTAGTGGCTGGCGCGCATGAAACGGTATCCAAACCTTATCTTCGGTTTGACGTATAAAAAGGCGAATATAGCTCAACTGCATAATTAAAAAGGAACCTAGTCCTAATTGAAAATACAAGGGATTATCTCCAGGAATTAGTAAAAATACATCCCCCAACAAGGCAAAAATGGCGGTAACGAAAAGCGCTGGCTTGGGATTTTCTTGTGCGATGTGGCCCATCAACAAGATAAGCAGCAAGGGTTTAGTTACATATCTAATTTCAGGGCAATTCGGGAACAGCAAAGGGGAAAAAAGCTCTGCAAGCGCGTCGAGCAAGAAGAGTTTTAAGAATAGGTTTTTCATTCTTTAAATTTTCTAACGATCCAAAAAAAAATCACCCAACGCAAACGGTTAAGTGATTCTTTCATTATTTAAGACTAGGTATGGATCAAGATCCGCAAGCCTCACAATCCTCTGGATTATCCAAAGAACAAGTCATATCTGCTTTATTTTGATCAGCACTGTCATCAAAACTAGCTGCGGCTGCTTTCGCTGCTGCCTCTGAGTATACTAATTCAGTTTCGTTCACTAAATTGGTTTGCTCAATTGCTGGCTCTGCTTGCTTCTCCACTGTAAACTTAATCGCATCTGTAGCCGCTTTCGTACGTAGGTAATACATACCCGTTTTCAAGCCTAGCTTCCAAGCATGGAAGTGCATCGATGTTAATTTACCGAAGTTCACATCTTGGATGTGAATATTTAAACTTTGTGATTGACAAATGTATGCTCCACGATCAGCAGCCATTTCTAGGATGGTCTTTTGCTTAATCTCCCATACCGTTTTATACAACTCCTTTAAGTTTTGAGGAATTTCCGGAATGCTTTGAACAGATCCATTCGCAATGATCAACTTATTCTTCATGGAATCATTCCACAAGTTTAACTTGATCAAATCCTTTAACAAGTGCTTGTTCACGATCGCAAATTCACCTGATAATACACGACGAGCGTAGATATTAGAAGTGTATGGCTCGAAACACTCGTTGTTTCCAAGGATTTGGCTAGTAGAAGCCGTCGGCATTGGTGCAACTAATAATGAGTTACGCACACCATGCTCCACTACTTTCGTGCGTAAATCTTCCCAATCCCAGTTTCCTGAAGATGGAGTCACATTCCACATATCAAATTGGAATACCCCTTTTGAGATAGGTGAACCTTCCCATGTTGAATAAGGACCTTCTACTTTCGCTAATTCCATCGATGTTTCCATCGCCGCGAAATAGATCGTTTCGAAGATGTCTTTGTTCAATTGTTGCGCCTCCTCTGATTCGAATGGCATACGTAACAAGATGAACACATCCGCTAAACCTTGAACACCTAAACCGATAGGGCGGTGACGCAAGTTTGAGTTTTCTGCTTCTTTTACTGGGTAATAATTTACATCGATGATCTTGTTCAAATTGCGCGTCGCAATCTTCGTCACATCGTATAATTTCTTGTGATCGAAACGTAAAACACCGTTTTCGTCTACGTTTACATATTTAGGTAAAGCTAAAGAAGCTAGGTTACAAACCGCTACTTCATCTTTCGCTGTATACTCAATGATTTCCGTACATAGGTTCGAAGACTTGATCGTACCTAAGTTCTTTTGATTTGATTTATTGTTCGCGTGATCTTTAAACAACATGTATGGCGTTCCAGTCTCTGTTTGAGATTCCAACACTTTGAACCACAATTCCTGTGCTTTCACGACCGTACGTGCTTTACCAGCTAATTCGTATTTCTCATACAATGCCTCGAATTCAGCTCCGTGCGTATCCGCTAAACCTGGACACTCGTGAGGGCAGAAAAGAGACCATTCTTCGTTATTCTCTACACGCTTCATGAATAAATCTGGAATCCATAAGGCGTAGAACAAATCACGAGCACGCATTTCTTCCTTGCCGTGGTTCTTTTTCAATTCTAAGAATTCGAACACATCCGCATGCCAAGGCTCTAAATAGATTGCAAAGCTTCCTTTACGCTTTCCACCGCCTTGATCCACGTAACGAGCTGTATCGTTGAATACGCGTAACATGGGTATAATACCATTCGAAGTGCCATTTGTTCCCTTAATATAGGAGCCAGTTGCACGGATGTTGTGGATGCTTAATCCAATACCACCTGCAGACTGTGAAATCTTCGCTGTTTGCTTCAAGGTATCGTAGATTCCTTCGATCGAATCGTCTTGTATGGTTAGCAAGAAACAAGAGGATAATTGAGGCTTCGGTGTACCTGCATTAAATAGGGTCGGAGTCGCGTGAGTAAACCAACGCTCGGACAATAAATTATAGGTCTCAATAGCAGCTGCAATATCTTCTTTGTGGATACCTACTGCAACACGCATCAACATGTGCTGAGGACGCTCTGCAATCTGACCATCTAACTTTAATAGATAGGATTTCTCTAGGGTCTTAAATCCGAAATAATCATAACCAAAGTCACGGTCATAGATGATCGCCTCATCTAGTTCTACCGCATTGTTTTTGATAATGTCATATACCTCTTTCGATAGAAGAGCTGCATTTTGTCCTGTCTTGGGATCGATGTACGTGAACAAACGCTTCATCGTAGCCGAGAATGACTTCAATGTGTTTTTATGCAAGTTAGAAACTGCGATACGGGCTGCTAAGACTGCATAATCAGGATGTTTTGTCGTCAAAGAGGCAGCTGTTTCAGCCGCTAAATTATCTAATTCAGTAGTTTTAACGCCATCAAACAAACCAGTGATCACTTTTCTGGCAACCTCTAAAGGCTGCACAAAAAATGGATCTAAGCTGTAACTCAGCTTTTCAATTCTGGCGGTGATTTTGTCAAACTTTACTGATTCGCGACGACCGTCTCTTTTTACTACGTACATGTGTATCTATTATTATTATTAAAACTCGTAATCTATATAAATGTTTAAATCTATTTACATCAAGAAACAAATCAAGAAACAAATCAACCAGCAAAAAAGCAGACCATAGATTCCCTGCGTTAAGAGAATTTTTTTCTTAGCTTTTGGACTCTTTTTGTGTTAACAAATTGAGTATGTGGCGGTTTTGTTTTTATGCTTTCCTAAACCAAAAATTGAAGCATCTTTGGCTGATTGTGCTCTTGGTAAAATTAGAAAAAAAGCACGCTCCGTGCAAACTATTTTTGACCCAAAAACAAGAAAAAAAAAGGTCGTATTTGAAATGCCACATGCAAACCCCCGCCACTCAATTAATTAGCGGTATTGCTTCTTAGAAAAGTACTATAAAAAATATTTTTAATTTTTTCTACCCCCAAACGATGATGGAAAAGTCTAAAATTTTGTTTACAAATAAGTTTGGAAAATAAAATACATTATGTAATTTTGCATCCCTTATTGTAGGGTCCAAATATCCCCTTTGGAAAACTTTAATTAAACAGGACGGCAGGGAATCGTCTATTATCCATTATCATGAAAAAAGATATCCACCCAGAATACAAAGAAGTTGTATTTCACGATCTATCAGCTGATTACAAGTTTTTAACTCGTTCATGTGTCGCTACTACAGAGACCACAGAATTCGAAGGAGCTACCTACCCAGTATACAAATTAGAGGTTTCATCACAATCTCATCCATTCTATACAGGTAAGAACGTATTGTTAGATACAACAGGACGTGTGGACAAATTCAACAAGCGTTACGCGAAGTAATTTTCCCAACACTCATACGAAAAGCCTTCTTCCATCTTTTGGGGGAAGGCTTTTTTTATCCTAGATTTGTCCTATGCAGCTCTCCGTTTATCTTTTCGAGGATCAGGCTTTAAAGACCGCAATTAAGCCCCTGACTCAGCACCGCAAAGTCGCTGAATTGTGGGCAGGAACAAGTACCCTAGAAAGCAAGTGGCCTAACCGGGTTTCGAGCTCAGAAAAGGCGGACATTCAGGTGATGAGTGGGGTGCTTCCATTATCGCAGAC
>JBIILT010000059.1:0-7598 GCA_044338355.1 Aquirufa sp. | reverse complement strand
GTTTTCGATTTGAATCGGGTATTCCTGGAAACGTATTAGGTCAAATTCAAATCGAAAACAAACACACTTTTGTGGATGTTCCGAAAGAGTACGCTAACGTTGTGATTGACAAAATGGGCGGTGCCCAAATCAAGGGTAAGCGAGTGAACGTTGAAATTGCGAAAGCAGAAAAATAATCAAAAGGGGCTCACATGAGCCCCTTTTTTTATGTCATTTTGCGTAAATAGAAATGCTGTTTAGGGCAGATTGGTTTTAAAAATAGGATTCCTAGTTCATAAAGATCCACAGTTTGAATCACTGCTGGATGTGAATTTAATTCATTCCAAAATGTCTCCTTGTCGTGAGGCTTTTCAAATAGAATGATGGTATTTTGAGGGATTTTGGCAATATCTACAGCTGATTCTATTTCAATAATCGTACAATCTGAATAGCGCTCTTGAAGGGACTTTTTTAATTGAGAATAACTTAGTCGCCCATTCAAAAATGGATTCAATAATTCGCAATACAAGGTATAAATGGAAGGCGAATGTAATCCGTGCGCCGTTTGTGACTTAAAGTAAAATTGGAGCCGATTCATTAATTCAAGTGATAAGCGGGAATAAGCTCAAATGGGGGTATATCCACTTTGAAGGTAGCCTGATTTTCTAAAGTCAGGAACACATAATGTCCACTCATTTTGCCGATAGATGAAATTAATGGGCACCCAGAGGTATAAGTAAAGGAATTGCCTGGTTCAATAATGGGTTGCTGACCTACTACCCCTAATCCGTTAACTATTTCTTTTGAACCGATTCCATCGACAATCTCCCAAAACCGGCTAACAAGCTGTCTCGGTTGGTTACTCAAGTTTTTGATTGTAATTTGGTAGGAGAAAAAATGCTTATAAGGCGGATTTAGTTCCATTTCTGGTAGATGCGTTGTATCTACTGAAACTAAGAATCCATTTGAATATGCTTCTATCATCCTAATAAGGTCTAATGTGTAATTTGAAAGTAAAATTAGCTGATTCTTTGAATAATGATTGGAAAAAGGTGTTGAATTCATCGATTTCGTCTCCTTATTTTGCGGACCTCAGTCTATTTTTAGCATCGGAATTTGATCAAAAAGAAATTTTCCCTCCTGTGGATGTAGTTTTCTCTGCATTTCAACAATGTCCATTTCAAAATACCAAAGTGGTAATCATCGGTCAAGACCCTTACCACGGACTAGGACAGGCACAAGGTTTATCTTTCTCTGTTCCGTCTGCTTTCCCTTTACCGCCTTCGCTGAGAAATATTTATAAGGAATTGTATTCAGATCTTAAGGTAGTTCGGTATTCTGGCGATTTAAGTTCTTGGGCAAAACAAGGGGTCTTATTATTGAATAGTGTTTTAACTGTTCGTTCGGGAGAGCCTGGTTCTCATGCGAGGAGAGGTTGGGAACATTTTACACAAGATGTTATTGAGATCTTAAATGAAGAGAAACAAAACGTTGTTTTTGTTTTGTGGGGTGCATATGCCCAAAAGCTCTCAAAATTTATCGATCCTCAACGCCACTTTATCATTGAAGCCGCGCATCCTTCGCCTTTGTCTGCTAATCGAGGAGGATTTTTCGGGACTAAACCGTTTTCGAAGATTAATCAGTACCTTTTAGCGAGCGGGCAAGAGGTGATTGATTGGGCTCTTTAAAGAACAAAGCATAAAGCACAAAGAATAAAGTTGGAATCGCCTTCGGCGATGACTTCGTGAAATGAAAGCACAAAGCATAAAGCACAAAGAATAAAGTTGGAATCGCCTCCGGCGATGAATTCAGCAAATGTTTTTTGTGACTAAGCCGCAGGCGACTAAGTCCGTAGGACGACTAAGTTGCGAAGCAACGACTATCGACTAGTGACTATCGACTAGTGACTAGTGACTATCGACTCTCTTCAGCTGACTCGGAAAGTACACATACTGATTCGCGAATTCCTTTTGGAAAAAACCAGATACAATTCCTTCAATAAAGTCCTTGTGTTCTTCTTCAAATTCGGGTAACCAGCATTGTAAGGAGTAGCCATTTGAATCAGGCTCCTGATGGGAACTGATTTCGAATAAATGAATCTGGTCGACGAAGATTTGCTTCTCGATTTCTGGCATTATAACCGTTTTTAATGCGTTTAAAGCAGTTTCTGTAATGCTAGGCTCAATGAAGAGGGAGATATTAAATTGAATCATTTTAGTGCGTTATATAGAATTTCTGCTGTATGGTAACCGGTTTGTTCTATGCCATCTTTGATTTGATGACGGCACGAAGTTCCATTGCTCGCGATAATACTCTTGATGGGTTTATTTAACAGATGTGGGAATAAAACGAGGTTGGCGATTTGTTGAGAAATTTTATAATGTTTTTTTTCATAGCCAAAAGATCCCGCCATTCCGCAGCATCCCGTAGGCAACAATTCAACTTCATATTGTGACGGAATGGTTAAGGCGATACGGGTGGAGGTTAATCCGGCAATTGATTTTTGGTGGCAGTGACCGTGTAAAAGGATTTTTTGCTGTTTTCCATGGAAAGAGTCAGCGGATATTTTACCAGCTTTAAATTCGCGGGCGATAAACTCATCGATTAATAAACAATTCGGTTTTAATTTTTCCGCTTGTTCGCGTTTATCGGTGTCTACAAGGGATGGGATTTCATCTCGGAAGGTTAAGATGGCACTCGGTTCAATTCCGATCAAAGGATGTTCGTCCGAAATTAAATCACCTAATTGCTCCACATTTGCATTGGCCAAGGCTTTGGCTTCTACCAACATTCCTTTGGAAATAAAACTTCTGCCTGTCACAATTCCTTTAGGAATGATAACTCCGTAGCCTAGTGCATTTAATAATTTAATCGTTTTTTGGCCTAATGGTACTTCATTGTGATTCGTAAATTCATCTGCTAAAAGATGTATAAATCCATTCTTAAAGACGTCTTGAGGATTTTTCGAAGTATATCGTTCAAACCATTTCTCTAAACTTGTGAATTGTACGGTAGGCAAACTACGGTCGATGGCGAAGCCCATTCCTAGTTTAATCAATGAAGAGCTTAGTGGGAATTCAACTAAAAAATTATACAAAGGAGAAACGTAACTAGCGTAACGTTGTAGGGTAGGGAAGTGCCCGATTAATTTCGTGCGAAGAGGAACCCCATTTTTCAAATAGGATTGCTGTAAGGTCTCCGCTTTTAATTTCCCCATATCGACGCCGGATGGACATTCGGTTTGGCAACCTTTGCAAGACAGACATAAGTCCAGAATTTCATGTAGGTCGGGATTGCTAAATGTCTCCTCTTTAGGCGAACTGAGCAACTGACGCAACATATTCGCTCTAGCTCGAGTGGAATCTTTTTCCTGTAAAGTGGCCATATAACTAGGGCACATGGTTCCTCCACTCAAAGCTGTTTTCTTGCAATCTCCAGATCCAGAGCATTTTTCTGCCAGGCCTAGTGGGTTTTTCCAAACTCCATAATCAAAGAAATAGCTAGGTTCTGTAGCCTTTTTGTCTGTAAATCGGAAGGCAGTGTCCATAGCGGGGCTATCCGTTATCTTTCCGGGATTGAATAGATTTTGTGGGTCAAAAACGTATTTTATTTCTTTGAAAAGACTGTAAACTTCTTTTCCCATCAAGGCGGGGATGAACTCCCCCCGAAGACGACCATCGCCGTGTTCCCCACTCAATGATCCCTTGTATTTCTTCAGTATCTCGACTGTTTCCGTAATTAAACTGCGAAAAATGGCTATTCCTTCCGCGCTCTTTAAATTAATGAAGGGTTCAATATGCAATTCTCCCGCTCCTGCGTGTGCATAATAAGCGGCATTTGTCTTGTACTTGGCTAGTAATTCTTGGATTTCAGCAATATAGGCAGGTAAATCTAAAGGATCTACAGCGCAATCCTCAATTAAATTAACGGGCTGTGTATCTCCCTCTAGGTTTCGAATTAATCCTAGGCCGGCTTTTCGGATGTCCCAACCTTTGGCAATCTCATTTCCATATAAAGTAGGATAGCAGTAGCCTAATTTTTGTGACTTCAATTGATCAATGAATTCTGAAACCTGATTTTCTAAGGTGGCGCGATCAGTTGAACGAAATTCTACCATCAAAATGGCAGCCGGCTTTCCTTCAATAAATCCACGGTCTTTTTCGAAATTAGGATGGCCTTCCGTAAACGACAGAATATAATCATCCACTAATTCAGAGGCAAGAATTGGATGTTTAAGGGCTTCAATATTTACTTGTAAGGACTCTTGCAAAGAGTTACAATGTATACAAACGAGAGCGACCTCTGGCTTAGGAAGATCCAATAAGTTCAATTTCATCGCGTGAACGACAGCCAAAGTTCCCTCTGATCCTGCTATCAATTTGGATAGATTAAAGGGTTCTCCATCTGGAGTAAATGGCTGCATATCCAATAAAGCGTCCAAGGCATACCCCGTATTTCTACGTTTAATAGATTTCTTAGGAAACTTATCGCGAATCAAGCTTTGAATCTCTGGGTTATTCAGCATGCGATGAATTTCCCGATAAATCTTTCCTTCTAAATTTTGCAGGGTAGTCTTATGGTAGAATTCTTCCAGCGTCAATGGGTGCGTATGAATTTCCGTTCCATCCGATAAAAAACCACGTGTTTCCAAAATATGATCCCGCACTGATCCCCAAACAATGCTATGTAATCCACAGCTGTTATTTCCTAGCATTCCACCTAATAGAGCTCTATTTGCGGTGGATGTTTCTGGACCAAAAAACAAATCAGCCGTAGCTAAATGCTTGTTTAAATCATCTCGAACAATACCAGGCTCAATCCAAACCGTTTTTTCCTTCTTATTTAAGGAAATGACCTTACTAAGAGCAGACGAAATCTCCATCACAATACCATCGCCTACGACTTGGCCAGCCAGCGAGGTGCCGGCTCCTCTGGGAATTAAACCTGTTTTAGCTTGACTCGCAAACTGTATCAGGCGTTTGATGTCTTTTGCTGAAGCTGGAATAGCGACAGCAGCTGGTTTTACTTGGTAAACGGAAGCGTCGGTCGCATAAATACGCTTCGCAATTTGAGAAGATTGGCTCTCGTCAAAAAACAATTGACCTTCAAAGTGGTCCTTCAATAAACGTACCTCGTAATTACTCCAGCTCATAATTCCTAAATGGAAAGTGAATTTACGAAATCCAATCTTACCTTCATATTGCCATTTAAAGTTTATAAGCTCTGTTCATAAAAGTTAACCCATTTCTTGTGATTAATTTTCTAAATTTGATTTCTATCCGAATATTATGAAGTTTTTAATCCAAGTTTACGAGAGTTTGATCTTTGCCTACCAGGCTTTAAGGTCTAATATATTACGTACCACTCTTTCACTCTTAGGTGTAAGCGTTGGTATTTTTGCTATAGTAGCTGTATTCACAGCGGTAGATTCCCTGAATAAGAATATTCGATCAGAGATTGATTCCTTTGCTGGCACAGGAGTTTTGTATGTGGGAAAATGGCCATGGGAAATGCAAAGTAACTACCCTTGGTGGAAGTATTTGAATCGCCCAGAAATGAAGTATGCGGAGTTTCAATTTTTAAAGGATAATTTACAATCAGCCAAAGCCATAGCCATTATAGATAATGGACGTTCAGCTTCTGCAACCAATGGAAGTTCGAGCATGGATGTGAATATGACGGGTGCAAGTTATGATTACAATCAAATTACGAGTGTTCCAGTCCAATTTGGTCGTTATTTTTTACCGATTGAGTCAGAAAATGCATTGAATGTTGTCATAATAGGATCTAAAGTGGCCGAGAATCTTCAGTCAGGAGTAGGAGATCAAATAAAGTTAAATGGGATTAAATTTCAAGTGATTGGAATTATTGAGAAGAAAGGGAACGATATGTTAGGTTTTGGTGGTACGCCGGATGAAAAGGTATTTATTCCCTATTCTACATTTTCTGCTGTATTTCAAAAGGATAAACCTGCACCAGATATAGCCATTAAAGCTTTAGATGACGATATCGGACAAGAGAATTTAGAAGGAGAAGTGACAGGATTAATGCGCTCATTACGTTCCATAAAGCCCAAACAAGAAAGTAATTTTTCGGTAAACCGACTGGATGGATTGAACCAATTCTTTGATGGTATTTTTGCCGCATTAAATGTGTCTGGTGCTCTTATTGCTGGATTTTCGTTATTAGTAGGGGGATTTGGAATCGCGAATATTATGTTCGTTTCGGTGAAAGAGCGTACGAATATTATTGGAATCCAGAAGTCATTAGGAGCTAAGAATTATTTCATTCTATTCCAATTTCTATTTGAGGCAATTTTCTTGAGTTTGATTGGAGGTATTGTCGGGATTGGTTTGGTCGTCTTACTTACGCTTATTCCGCAAGATGCATTGCCGCTTGTACTATCGATGAAGAATATTGTTACCGGATTATTTATTTCCAGCTTTATCGGAATTCTTTCAGGTATTATTCCAGCGTGGGTAGCGGCTAAAATGGATCCAGTAATCGCGATTCGTTCTAAGTAATCTGTTTCACTGATTACCGACTACCGTCTACCGATTACTGACTACCTACCGACTACTGACTACTGACTACTGGCCACCGTCTACTGACTACTAAAAAAGCCTCTCCTAAACAAATAGGAGAGGCTTTTTAGTTCAACACTGTAAAATTACAGAGACAAGGTATCTAATACCGAGTTCATATTGCGAACCGCATCAGCTGATTTATTGAATGCAGCTTGCTCGTCCTCTGTTAATTTATAGTCTACGATTTTCTCCCATCCATTCTTGCCTAAAACGACAGGAACACCAAGGCAGATATCTTTTTGGCCGTATTCTCCTTCAAGAGATACACAACATGCCATAATTTTCTTTTCATCACGAACGATCGCTTCCACTAAAGCTGCTCCTGCAGCACCCGGTGCATACCAAGCTGAAGTTCCTAATAAACCTGTTAAAGTCGCACCACCTACCATCGTATCTGCCACAACTTTGTCTAAAGTTGAATCATCTAAGAATTGAGAGACAGGAACACCATTATAGGTCGCTAAACGCTTCAATGGAATCATCGTTGTATCTCCATGGCCACCGATAACGGTTCCTGAGATATCATTGATAGAAACATCCATCGCTTTTGCTAAATAGCATTTGAAACGAGCTGAATCTAAGGTACCGCCCATACCGATGATGCGGTGCTTGTCTAATCCAGCAATTGATTTCGTTAAATAAGTCATCGTATCCATTGGATTAGAGATGATAACGATAATCGGGTTTTTCGAATATTTTAAAATATTTTCAACCACACTTTTTACGATTCCTGCGTTCACTCCGATTAACTCTTCACGAGTCATACCTGGCTTACGTGGAAGTCCTGAAGTAATCACCACAACATCTGAATTAGCTGTCTTCGTGTAATCACTAGTAGATCCGATTAGCGTTGTATCAAAACCTAACAAGCTAGCTGTTTGATACATATCTAATGTTTTACCTTCTGCGATACCTTCTTTGATATCTAATAAAACTAATTCATCTGCCAATTCTTTTCTGGCAATGTTGTCAGCACAAGTTGCTCCTACAGCACCTGCTCCTACTACTGTGATTTTCATTGTTATAATTTTT
>JBIILT010000058.1:0-7636 GCA_044338355.1 Aquirufa sp. | reverse complement strand
AGGAATGCGATTAAAAGCGTGTAAAAATAAAGATTTTGTACTAATTTTGCAGGCATATAGGCTGGAATTAATGCTGGCTTACCGCTTTAAAAATATTCTATCAAGAAGATGGCAAAGAAAAACGCAGTCGCGCCCAAGTATTCGAAAGAGACCTACAAATTTTGGTACGAAACCATGCAATTGCAACGCAAATTCGAAGAGAAATGCGGTCAGTTGTACGGAATGCAGAAAATTAAAGGCTTCTGTCACTTATATATTGGACAAGAAGCTTGTTCTTCTGGTTCAAGATCTGCTCTAATCGAAGGTGATAAATACATCACAGCTTACCGTGACCATGGTATCCCTTTGGCCTTAGGAACATCTCCTAACGCAATTATGGCGGAATTATACGGTAAAATTACCGGTGCTTCTAAAGGAAAAGGTGGCTCAATGCACATCTTCGATAAAGAAGTAGGTTTCGTAGGAGGCCACGGTATCGTAGGGGCCCAAATCCCCTTAGGCGCTGGCCTTGCCTTCGCCGAGAAATACAAAAAAACAGGTAACGTTTCGATCACGTATTTTGGTGATGGTGCTACACGCCAAGGCGCTCTCCATGAGGCGTTTAACATGGCGATGCTTTGGAAATTACCTGCGATTTTCGTGGTAGAAAACAACGGTTACGCCATGGGTACTTCCGTGGAACGTACGTCCAACGTAACCGAATTATATACCATTGGTGAAGCTTACGATATGCCATCTGAGCCGGTAGACGCGATGAACGTAGAAGCAGTCCATGAGGCAGTTTCTCGCGCCGCAGCTCGTGCTCGTGCAGGGGAAGGTCCTACGTTCTTAGAATTCAGAACCTACCGCTACAGAGGTCACTCGATGTCAGATCCTCAGAAATACCGTTCTAAAGAAGAGGTAGAGGCTTACAAAGACCGCGATCCAATCGAACAGGTGAAATATACCATCTTAGAGCACAATATCTTAACTCAAGCAGAATTAGACGAGATCGATGCTAAAATCAAGGTTCAAGTTCAAGAGTCCGTTGAATTCGCTGAAGCATCTCCGTTCCCAGATAAATCTGAGGCTTACAAAGATGTGTATGTCGAAGAGAATTATCCTTTTATAGAGGAATAAAAAATAAGGAAGCCGGTTTTATACCGGCTTTTTTGTTGAATATCAATTAGTTGATAAAATGAAAGTGGGAGATTGAAAGAAGGAGAAATTCGAATACCTTTGAAAAAATAACCACTATGAATTTTATCTTAAGTATTGCAGCAGGACTATTATCCTCCTACCTATTTTTAGTCTTCTTTTTACTAAATAAGAAACCTAAAATTCTCATTTCGAACCAGATCAGTCGAATCCGATTTAATGGAGAACAAAACTATTTGTTCAAGTTTGTCAATTTAACTAACTCAGAAATTTTCGATGTGCATATCGAACTCACCTTCTATAAACCGGTGGGAACATTTAATGGCAGCAACCTTCAGGGGCGAGATATAACACTTAAAGACAATTTTATTGCCTATGTCCCTCGCGAGAGAAAAACGGATCAATTTTCCTTACATGCGGTGCGCATTAGAACCACAGAACCTTTAGAAGAAACTTGGCAGGATGAATCTTCCTTTATTCGAATAACTATCATTGCAAAACATGCCTTATCTGGATTTAATAAAGTGTTTGTGCAAGATTATTCTAGTATAGATCGCATTAGTTCGGGAAAATTTTTATCGGGAAATTCTGTTGAATTAAAATAGTATTAGGCGGAATCAATTGAAAAATTAATGAGTACCTTTAGCGAAGGTTTAACATTTTAAAAAACCAACCCATGAGAAAAGATATCATTTTAGGCTAAGCCTACCGGAATTTTTAAATAAACGAGCTTGTGGAAACACAGGCTTTTTTTTAGATACCTCTGTATGCAACTAAACTGCGACCTTGGCGAAGGCATTGGAAATGATGCCGCACTCATGCCCTACATCGATGAGGCAAATATTGCCTGCGGATTTCACGCGGGGGATGCTTTTACCATGCGTGAAACGGTAGCTTTGTGTATACACCACAGGGTGAAAATAGGGGCGCATCCCTCCTATTTAGATCGGGAGAATTTTGGGAGAAAAGAGATTGAACTGAGTCCGGAGGAAATATATCTATTGGTAAAAAAGCAGATCGAAATCCTGAATCATATCGTAAAAACCGCAGGTGGTACGTTAAATCACGTAAAACCTCATGGAGCCCTCTACAATACCTCAGCAAAGAATCCAGAAGTAGCGAAAGCCATCGCAAAAGCGGTAAAAGATATTGATCCAGGATTGATTTTGTTTGGACTAAAAGGCAGCTTGTCAATCGAGGTCGCACAAGCAATAGGTTTGAAAACAGCAGAAGAAGCTTTTGCAGATCGTCGGTATGAAAGTGACGGTTCATTAACTCCTCGAAGTCAACCGGGGGCCTGCTTCACTGACATACAGCATGTGCTGAATCAGGTGCAAAAAATGAAGGCCGACACCTGGTGTATCCACGGTGACGGTCCACATGCTTTGGAGTTCGCGAAAGCACTGAAAGCAAAGCGCTAAATACCTTTAAAACTCCACAATAAATCCAATCGTTGGCGTTACTTGCGCCCGGTCATTTAGCAATTGGATAGGGATAGCGTTGCTACCGTTTTTGGCAATAGGTGATCCATCCGTCGTTGCAAAAGCAGAATTATCTTCTAAACGTTTAAAGGTATAGGTGGGAACGCCGGGGTTCACCATAATGTACCAGTTTGTCACGTCTATGAAAAGATCTATGGTTGTTTTCTTTAGATTGTATTTCTTATCGATTCGAACATCACTTGAATTGAAATTGGGAAGTCGTTGGGTATTCAGACGTGAATAATCGAAGGTCCCCTGACCTAAAGTCAAGTAAGTTGATTTAGATGTTGCTTCGTCAAAGGGCGTATATGGCGCGCCACCTTGATAGCGGAACCGAAGTCCGAGTTCCCAATTGCGCGGGAATTTATAGCCCCAAGTCACGCTTAACAAATGTTGGTTATCCCAGTTTGAGGCAATTAATTTTCCATCGAAACCACTGTACATGCTTCGGTAAAAGGTGTAGGAAAGAATTCCAAAGAACTTGTCGGTCAATTTCTTTTGGGCAAAAAATTCAAAACCGTAGGCCCGACCTTTTCCAGAAGTGGTCACATCTTCATTGCCTAAAATATTAAAGTCTCCACCTAAATTCGCTAAAGAGATTCCATTGCGATTCGAGATAGGTACCTTCGCATATTCCTTCACAAACCCTTCCAAGGTGAAGCGCAAAGATTCATCATGTAAATACTCTAGACCAGCCACGTAATGATCGCTTTGCTGGTATTTCGCATCTTTATTCACCAATTCAGGCGAAACTGGGGCAAAACTCGAAGAGGTAGGATACGGCGGCGGCGACGAAGTATAGCCTAATATCGTATACGGTGCTAACTTGAAATAACGGCCCACCGATGCATTTGCCGTCCATTTATCAGACAATACATAACTGGCAGAAACGCGAGGTGAAATGGTTTCCATAGGATCCGAACCTGTCGTCGTGAAGCTGTTCATGTCCGTACGAAGGCCGGCGCTTAGACCTAATTTGGAGTCAAAAAAGGTCTTCGAAACCTGGGCAAAAGCCCCATATTTCCATAGGGAATTCAATGCGCTCGTATACGAAATTTTAGTTGATGGATAGGCTAACTTAATGGCCGGATTAGAATCAACATTATTCAAAACCTGGTAGGTGCTGTTCGCATATTCCACTAATTGAGTAGATAATCCGTAATTAATCTTCCACCCATTCGTGTTTTTGTTTACATCCAAACGCAACTTATTTTCCGTTTCGCGGGACGAATAATCAAAGTTCAATTCTGCCGGATCCTTCTTTAAATTGTCCTCATAGCGCAAGAAGTTATTATCAAATACGTTTCTAGAAAGCGCGACATTTACATAGCCGTTATCCAACAGTTTTTTCAAAGAAACCCCTAGTGTATAATTCCATTGCTTGACATATGGATTTGAGTTAAATATGTATAATTTCTCAGGTGTAGACTTTTTAAGTGTACCAAAAGAGAAGTCATCAATCGCCCCCAATCCCATCATCGAAAGCGTGGTAGTCGAGTTGATTTGCTTCGAGATTTTAAACTGGGCATCCCAGAAATTAGGACGTATCGGAAGATCCAAGGCTTGGAAAAGAAACTGCAAATACGAGCGGCGAACCGAGGCTAAAAACGTAGTCTTCCCGGATTTCGAAAGAGGCCCTTCCGCGGTCAAAGCTAACTCAGTCGCACTTAAACGGGCATTCCCTTGGAATTTATTCGGGTTACCGGTGCGTTGTTTGAACTGGAATACGGAGCTTAAGGCATTGTCATAACGTGCATCGAAAGCCGACGAACTTAGTTTCACATCTTCGATGAAAGACACATTTAACATGCCTTGAGGACCTCCGCTACTGCCCTGTGTTTGGAAGTGATTCAGAACGGGAATTTCAATACCATCTAAGTAATAGACATTTTCGTTCGGGCCTCCGCCGCGGATGATGATATCATTTCTGAAACCCCCGCCTTGTGGGCCTCCCCCTACGCCTGGTAAAGTTTGGATTACTTTAGAGACGTCGAAGTTTCCTCCTGGATTACTTTTGATTTCCTCCGAGGTCAAGCGCTGAACGCTGAGTGGGGATTCTAAGGTCGCTGCTTTTGCGGTACGACGGTTTTGTGTAACGACTACTTCGGTTAATTGTTGATTAGAGGGTAATAATTCAATGTTCAAATAATTCTCATTTCCCGCGTTGATGATCACGTTGAAGGCGGTGTATTTCTCGTAGCCGACTGCGGAGAAAGAGATATTATAGGTTTTTAAGGCCAAACCAGTTAATCTAAAGCTTCCTTTTTCATCAGCCGTCGTACCTTTTGTGGCACCATCTAATGTGACCGAAACTCCTGTGATGGGTTTTTGCGTTAGCTGATCGACGATTTTTCCGGAGATACGGCCGTTATTTTGGGCCAAAACAGAAAAAGAGAATAGGAGAAGTAGGAGGGTTTGTTTCATTTTTGCTAAACACATAAGTGACTACTTTTGTTTCATTTTAAGGTAGAAGTAATACCTTTTGGGTAACTGAACCTTTGGCAGAATCATATTTTAGTAAATAATTACCTGCTCCCGGAAGAGGCGCTGGAATACGCAAGGTTTCACCTGCCTCAACAGAAATGGCAGACCCTAAAGCCCGTCCAGAAAGGTCAAACCAATATAATGTTCCTGCGTTTTTCACTCGAATATTGATTAGCGATGAAGCAGGGTTAGGCCACACATATAATTCCTCTAAGGGGACTGTGACGTCCGAGGTGTTTTGGAATAATTGAACTCCACCAGAGGCAAGTCCCACAACGATGTCGACTTTGCCATCGCGGTTGAAATCGGCGGTGGAGATTTGGGCATTTTGGCCTACCTGAAAAGGCAAACGCTGCACTTCCAACCCTAAACCGGACACATAGACAGATCCAGAAGCGTCTAAGGTCATTCGCTCGGCATTTCCATCCCCAGTAATATCCGCATAGGCAATGCCACGAAATAAGGTCTCAATTCGCTGGTACGGTTTGGACAAATCCGACCAGTCATATACTCGCGTTCCGCCTAAATAATCCAAGACCACGAGTTCAAGTGTTCCGTCTTGGTTGATATCAAATAAACGCGGAGTTTCGCGGACACTTACGACGTCTAAAGCCTTTTCATCGCCCAAAAGACCCGAAGTATATACGCGATAAAATGCTGCTGAACCTTTCAAATAATACAACATTAGGCGACCATTGACTACTTGTAATTGAATAGTTATAGCTCCGGTCAATGACAGAAAATTCCGAGATTTCAAGGTCAGCGTTCCGTTTACATTTTCATATAACGTGACCGCATTACTTCCAATCAGTAAATCCAGATCTCCATCTCCCTCTACGTCAAAGAAAACGGGAGAGGCATTATCTCCCACATCGATCATTTCTTCTTGCAAAAAGGCTTTCGTTTTCAAAACCAAAGCACCATTTTCTGACCGGTAATAAGATGCCGTTTCCAGCGCCGAATTCAAGTCAGGTATATGAGAAGAGGCAATCAAATCCAAGGCCCCATCTCCATCTACATCGATAGGCGATCCACTGGCTAAGGAAGGTGCGCTAAAAGGTACACTGGCAGGAAAATTATAGTCTGCCGCCTTAAAGGATGGCTTCGATCGGGTGCCCCCATTACGCATATAGATAAAACTAGAACAATTCACATGTCCTACAATCAGATCATAAATGCCATTTTTATCCGGATCCCAAAGCGCTAGCGTACTTCCCGCATGCTGCACCGCCACAGTCGACTCGGTGCTTTTAACAGATTCTGGTACCAGACCGAAGGTAATATCCTGACAATCATTCAGAAAGAAATTTCCCCAATTCATCGACTTAGTTGCAAACTTCAGATCCCCTATATTTTCATAATAGCTAATGTAATGTCCTGCAGATTCGAAGGCGAGCACATCTAAGTCTCCATCACCGTCGATATCCGCAATGGCAGGAATATCCGTCGCACTGACATAGATATTGATTAGACCATTAAGGCCGGTTGACTTGAGAGTTCCCAGTGATTTAGGAAAATTATTGCCTACGTTAGGATAAACTTGAATCCCGCCGGGCGTAGAGGTAAAAAGGTCTTTGTCACCATCCCCATCGTAATCCACCAGGTTCATCCAATTTTCAATCAGAGGAAAACGCGTCTGAAATTCAGGAGCATAAGCATACCCACCTGAAGCATTTCGCAAAAAGGTCTTCAGGTGCTGGGCGCTTCGATCAAAAACGACGAGGTCCTCTTTCCTGTCGCCATCAAGGTCTATAAGGAAAAACTGCACGGAATTAAATCCTCCAGCCCAGGGATTCTTTAAACCAGCGACCGGAAGATTCGTGATCTGCTGAAAGGAAATTTGCTGCGCGTTCGTGTAGAAAGCAGATAGGCAAAAGGATACGAGAAGGACGAAAATTCTCATAGCCATAAAGGTAAGGCGGATTTCGAAAATAAAATGTTAATTTACAGAGATTAAATGCTAAAAAACAATGAAAAAAATAGTCGCACTCCTCTTATTTGCCTTTGCCGCTCAAGCGCAAAATATCTCCATGAGCAAAGCAGTTTTGAAAGATAAAATCAAGGGAGGCTGGGCTGGCCAAACGATCGGTGTGACCTTTGGCGGGCCTATGGAGTTTCGATATAATGGTACGATGATTAATTCGTATCAGCCCATTCCTTGGTATGATGGCTATTTGAAAAATACTATGATCAATAATCCGGGCTTGTACGATGATTTGTATATGGATTTGACATTCGTAGAAGTATTCGAAAAAGAGGGATTAAATGCGCCTATCGAATCACATGCGAAGGCGTATGCGAATGCGGGCTATGCGCTTTGGCATGCGAATCAAGCAGGTCGTTACAATATCTTGAATGGAATGATGCCCCCAGCGTCTGGCTACTGGGAAAATAACCCGCATGCAGATTGTATTGATTACCAAATCGAGTGTGACTTCGCCGGCTTAATGTCACCCGGAATGCCGAATGTCGCTTCTAAAATCTCCGACAAAATTGGTCACATCATGAACTACGGTGATGGCTATTATGGTGGG
>JBIILT010000057.1:0-7729 GCA_044338355.1 Aquirufa sp. | reverse complement strand
AGAGAATATGGAGGTATCAAAGCTGGACAATATTCGTTGGATGGCAGAAGATGCGCTTAAATTCGTAAAACGCGAAGCAAGACGAGGTAACTTTTATCAAGGGATTCTATTAGATCCGCCAGCTTATGGTCGTGGTCCAGAAGGCGAAAAATGGGTGCTGGAAGAGCAAATTGATGATATGTTGCGTTCTGTAAAGGAAATTTTGGATCCTAAAGAACACATTCTTCTAACTAATGTCTACTCATTAGGTTTCTCAACCCTTGTGGTAGAAAACTTAATGATTGGTATTTTCAATGTGCCTGAACAGGCAGAATCAGGAGAGATTTTTTTGAATGATGAATACGATAAAAAACTACCCTTAGGAGTCTTTTATCGTTATCTGTACCAATCTTAGTTTTTCGGATAAAACACGCCTTTAGCAGCTAAGAGCGTGTTTTTCATCAAAGAAACGATGGTCATTGGACCTACACCTTTAGGAACAGGAGTGATATAGGAACATTTAGGAGCTACCTCATCGAAATCCACGTCACCCTTCAAGGCAAATCCAGATTTCTTAGTTGCATCTTCAACACGCGTTAAACCTACGTCGATAACAACGGCACCCGATTTAATGTGAGACGCCTTAATAAACTCCGGTATACCTAAGGCTGCAATGACAATATCCCCTTGAGAACAAATTTCTTCTAAATTAGTCGTTCTAGAGTGAGTTAAGGTCACCGTGCAGTTTCCCACAGGATGATTACGTTGCATTAAGATGGACATGGGCAATCCTACGATTTGAGAACGTCCTACGACCACGCAATGCTTTCCAGCCGTTTCAATTTTATAATAAGCTAATAAATCCAAAACCCCTTGCGGTGTGGCTGAAATGTAGGCCGGCAAACCTTTGGCCATACGACCAATGTTAATCGGGTGGAACCCATCTACATCTTTAGACGGATGAATTGTTTCCATCACTTTATCCGGATTAATGTGCGCTGGTAGCGGTAGTTGAACGATTAATCCATCCATATCCGGATTATCGTTTACTTTTTGAACTTCCGCTAACAAATCAGCTTCAGAGATCGAAGGATCAAATCGCAAAAGGGTAGAGGCAAAGCCTAATTCCTCGCACGACTTCACTTTATTCGCTACATACGTCTCTGATGCACCGTTATTTCCTACGAGGATGGCCACTAAATGTGGAGCTTTTTGGCCCGCTGCAAGCATTTGTTTTACTTCTTCACCGATGGCGATTTTCATCGTTTCGGCTACCATCTTTCCATCGATAATCTGACTCATATACTTATTTTTTACGTGCTTTCTTAGGTGCAGGAGCAGCATCGCCTAAGGCCAAGCACTCCTCTAATGTTAAATCTGCTGGTTCTGTTCCTTTCGGGATCTTCACATTTCGTTTTCCAATTTGGATATACGGACCATACATACCGTTTACAACCTTCACCATCTCATTTTCAGCAAATTCCTTGATGAATTTATTCGCTTCTACTTTACGCTTTGCCTCGATTAATTCAATCGCACGCGCTTGATCAATCGTCGCTAAATTATCCGTTTTAGCTAAAGAATAATACTTCCCATTATGCTTTACATAAGGGCCAAAACGGCCTTTACCCGTCTCAATCAAAGAATCCTCAAAATATCCTAAACCGCCCGCTTCCGCATCTTTCAATGCTTGTGCAATCACGGTAATCGCTTGATCCATTTCTATCGTAAACGGATCGTGAGTATCTGGTAAGCTTGTAAATTTGCCATCATATTTAATATAAGGGCCTAATTTTCCGGCACCAATAATAACCGGCATATCGTTGTGAATACCTACTTCTCGAGGCAATTTAGGTCGTTCTAATAATAATAAAGCCTCTTCAAAAGTCAAGGTGCTTACCGCTTGCGACTTTGTTAAATTCGCAAATACGGGTTTCTCCTCCTCAGAAGATTCACCTAACTGTACAAATGGACCAAATTTACCTAATCGAACAGATACTAAACGACCTGTCTTGGGATCTACACCTAATTCACGTCCACCACCCACTGTACTGCGGTTAATGGATTTCGAATCTTCAATGGTTTGGTGAAATGACTTATAGAAGTTTTTCATTAAGACAGTCCACTCTAATTTACCTTTAGCGATATTGTCAAATTCATCCTCCATTTCCGCTGTAAACGTATAATCGACGACATTTTCAAAGTTCTCCACCAAGAAGTCCGTCACCATCGTACCAATATGCGTTGGAAATAATTTCGATTTTTCTGTACCTACTGTTTCTACCGCTTTCGTTCCAGAAATCTCGTTATTCGAAAGTACCCATGTTTGGAATGCACGTTCTCTCCCTGGACGATCTTCCTTCACTACATAGGCGCGCTTAATAATGGTAGATATGGTAGGAGCGTAGGTCGATGGACGACCGATGCCTTTTTCCTCCAAAGCCTTCACTAAACTAGCCTCCGTATAACGCGGTGCGGCACGCGTGAAACGCTCTTGTGCCTTCATTTCGTCTAGAGCCAACACTTGACCTACATTTAAAGGAGGCAACATATCTTTGTTCTCATCCTCTTCTTCATCATCTTTCCCCTCCAGATAAGCCTTTAAAAATCCTTCAAAAGCAATAACTTCACCTTGGGCTGATAAAAGTTCAGGAGTCGTAGAAATATCAATTAAAGCGGTGGTGCGCTCAATTAGTGCATCCGCCATTTGAGACGCAATAGCGCGCTTCCAAATTAACTCATATAAACGCTTCTCACGCGCATCACCCGTAATGCTGTGGTTTGCAAAATCCGTCGGTCGGATGGCTTCGTGTGCTTCTTGAGCACTTTCAGATTTCGTTTTAAATTGACGACTATAGTGAAATTTAGCGCCATAGGCTGATTCAATTTCCGCTTTAGCTTTATCTCTCGCTTCTTGTGATAACATCGTGGAGTCAGTACGCATATAAGTAATGCGACCTGATTCGTAGAGTTTTTGAGCAACAGACATCGTGGTAGCTACTGCGAAACCTAATTTACGAGAAGCTTCTTGTTGTAGAGTAGAAGTTGTGAATGGGGGTGCAGGTGATTTTTTTGCTGGTTTCGTCTCTAAGCTTTTGATGCTAAACGCAGCACATACACATTTCTTTAAGAATTCTAATGCATCATTTTCTTTAACAAAAGACTTCGACAATTCTGCTTTTAAAACCTTCTTACCAGGTAAATCAAAGTGAGCTACCACCTTAAAGGTAGCTACCGCCTCGTGATTTTCAATCTCACGCTCGCGTTCTACAATTAGTCGAACAGCCACGGATTGAACACGACCAGCTGATAGACCTTTCTGAACTTTCGACCAAAGCACCGGAGACAATTCGAATCCAATTAATCGATCCATAATCCGCCGTGCCTGCTGCGCGTTCACTAAATCCATATCGATGGTCCTTGGCTGCGTGATAGCTTGTAAGATGGCTGACTTCGTTATCTCACGGAAAACGATACGTTTAGCATTATCCTTTAATCCTAAGGCTTCCTTTAAATGCCAAGAAATAGCTTCTCCCTCCCGGTCGTCGTCCGTTGCTAACCAAACTTCCTCAGATGATTTCGCAAGACTTTTTAACTCTGAAATGACCTTAGTCTTATCCGCTGATACCACATAAGTAGGAGCGAAGTCATTCTCCACATCAATAGCTTTATCTCCCTTCAAAGGCAAATCGCGTACGTGACCAAAAGAAGACTTCACCACGAAATCCTTTCCCAAATATCCTTCTATGGTCTTCGCTTTTGCAGGAGACTCAACTATGACTAGATTTTTTGCCATTATGCTGGTTAAAAAATGAAATTCTTAAAATGACCCCAAATATAAGACCTCTAAATTTAACAAAGAGGCTAAATTCAGGAAAAGCAAAAAAAATTATTCTGGGATATTTCCGATTCGAATTCTTGAATTGATATTTATTCGGAAACCGATGTAACTAAATTGCCCATTAATGAAGTTAGCAATAGCTTCAAGACGTAGGATTTTAAATACACCATCTAGTCCATATCCCAATTCATTATAGAATAAATTTTGATTCGGTACATAATTAACATTAGCAATCAAGACTTCCTTTACATACAGTTTTTTCATCCCTAATAGAGGCTTTAACCAGAGATTAGAAAACTGGAAAAAGCTAAGCGTCTCTAGATAAGTTCCCGCAGTAGAATTGGCGTAATGATTTACATTCAATCGTTGGTTAGAACCATTTGTGAAATTCTGATAATAACCCACCAAACGATGAGAGGCTAGCATTTCTCCAGCCTGAATTAAATTAAATGTTCCATTATAATGTTTAAAATCAATAAAATAAGTGGGTTTATTCCCGAAAAAAGTACCTGTATTAATCAAAAGGCCCATTTTTATCCAAGGATTAACTTCAATATTATGCAAATAAGAGAACTCCACTTGATTAAAATCCGTGCTAGATCCGGAAACATCTTTCCAACCAGCCCGGTATTTAGCTAATATGAGAGGAGATGAGCCCCAATCAGTAACTCGCGTATTTGCCCGATAACTTTGTGTCAAAAAAGGTCTAAAACCTACTTGCAATTGCGTAATAAAGGATTTGTGCGTTTCAAAACCTGATTTATTATATTCTCCGTTAATCGGATTATTGGACTGATATTCTCGATTCAAAAAATTAATCCAATAATAATCCGTTGTATTATCCATCTGAGACCGCTCTGAATACTCAATGACTGATTTCAGAAAGAATCTAGCAGAAAAACGTTTGGTTAGGTTCAAAGAGGTAAATTTCGTTCGATAAATCTTCATCTGGTTATTCTTAAGAAGTAAAGTCGAAAGTGAATTCATCTCTGGAGAAATGGTATTCTCAGAATTGAATTGGGCTACATAATCGCCATTAGTTAGAGATAAATCAAAGGAATCCGCTCGATAACGTATTCGTCCGAATCCAGAATTACGATTTATGCCAAAGGCTCTGCGCCCTAAAATCTCTGCCTCTAACATACGGTATCTTGCCCAACGTTTTCTGAATACAACGGCTGTATTTACAACAAAACCTTCCACCGTATTAAAATTAGAATCGAAAACGGGAGATTTATAATAGATTTCAAACGGATAAAAATCTCGCTTGAAATCGCCAAAAAAGAAAGACTTACTTAAAATCAACTGAGAAGGCTTAAAAGGAGCGACAATAAAACTATCAATCGCAACTTCCTTAGTTTTACTACCTGGTTCATCCGCGAAAAAAGATGGATTTAACATCATACCATTACCCGTTGGTTTGTAATAAACGGAATCAATCATGACTAAATTAGAGGTAGGTCGCTGTTTCCATTTATGTAACAAAGAGCCATGCAAATTTGTCAAAAACTGATTTGCAAATGTTTCATCAAATGCTACTGGAAATAAATTTAAAGTCTCTTTAGGATAGGAAGGTTCTTGAAATAGGCTAGAATCAAATTGCCATTCCTGGGGTTTACCTATGGCTTCTTGCTCAAATATATATTCTCCATCACTCCCTAATAAACCAGCCATCAACCTGATAACTCCTTTTTTGGGTATCCATTTTCCTTGAAAAAATTGATGTTGCAAATCAAATGTATAGTCAATTGCATCTGCAAATAACGTACCCTCAAAACGCACAATCCATCCTAATTCATCTAGCGTTAGAGTTCCATTAAATAAACGATCGCGGCGTAACTTAGGTTCTACTTGAAATTGATAACATGACTTACCATCCACAAGCGTATCTCCTTTGTAATTAAAATGGTAATACGATTTTGCCTGATAATTAAGAGGTGAAATGCAGGAGGTACCTACAAAATCTTGATAAAAATCAGGCCAAAGAAACAAAGTAGGTTTTCCATATTTCTTGTGAAAGGTATCCACAGACTCTATGCCATGAATCATTTGATTCAAATGGCCTACTTGAACATCATCAATGGTTTGATTGCCATACCATTGACCCATCTGAATACCCTCTTTTGCGGCTAATCGTTTTCTAGCAATTCCAATCACTTGATTAAATCGACCTTTTTCTTGGATCTTAACACGCATCTTGAAGGATCCAATTGCATGACCATGCTCTTCTGCAGAACGGAAAGCTTTTTCCAAAACGGAGGTAGGGGCAAGGGATTGCGCTTGAATTTCATTCTGTGAAAAATGAAAAAAACATCCAATCAAAAGGAATATTTTCAAAAAGTTCAAGCGGATGTGATATTAAAAATGTAAAAATAGTTCTATTTAAAATAGATAAAATCAAGCATTAAAACAAAGTTCTTAATAATTACTTAACAAAGGAAATGTTATCCTATAATTAGTGGCAAAATTGAAGCTAATCTATTAATTTTGTAAACATTTTTTTACCAAACAATATTACCATGGCCTTTGACATTGAAATGATTAAAGCTGTTTACGATCGCATGCCGGCGCGCATTGCTGCTGCTCGTGCGTTAACAGGTAAACCACTTACATTAACTGAGAAAATTCTTTATAGCCATTTATGGGAAGGCACAGCCTCTACTGCCTATGCAAGAGGTGCTTCTTACGTAGATTTTGCACCTGACCGTGTGGCTATGCAAGATGCAACAGCTCAAATGGCCTTATTACAATTCATGCAAGCAGGACGTCCACAAGTGGCTGTACCTTCAACTGTGCATTGTGATCACTTAATTGAAGCTAAAGTAGCCTCTACTACCGATTTAAAAGTAGCGGTTGATAAGAATAAGGAGGTCTATGACTTCTTATCGTCTGTTTCAGACAAATATGGTATCGGTTTCTGGAAACCAGGTGCAGGTATCATTCACCAAGTGGTATTAGAAAATTACGCTTTTCCAGGTGGCATGATGATTGGAACTGATTCACACACAGTTAATGCGGGTGGTTTAGGAATGATCGCCATCGGAGTGGGTGGAGCTGATGCTTGCGATGTTATGGCAGGTTTAGCTTGGGAATTAAAGTTCCCTAAATTGATTGGTGTTAAATTAACAGGTAAATTAAATGGTTGGACCTCTGCTAAAGATGTTATCCTTAAGGTCGCTGGAATCTTAACGGTAAAAGGTGGAACGGGTGCCGTGGTTGAATATTTTGGCGAAGGTGCGACCTCCATGTCTTGTACAGGTAAAGGAACCATTTGTAATATGGGTGCGGAAATCGGTGCCACGACATCTACGTTTGGTTACGATGCATCCATGGCTCGATATTTAGAGTCTACTGGTCGTGCGGATGTAGCCGCTTTAGCGAATGGTGTGAAAGAACACTTAACGGCTGATCCTGAAGTATATGCTAACCCTGAAAAATACTTTGATCAAGTAATCGAAATCGATTTAGATACCTTAGAGCCACACTTGAATGGTCCTTTTACTCCAGATTTAGCTACGCCTATTTCTAAGATGAAGGAAATGGCTGAGAAAAACGGCTGGCCTACGAAGGTAGAAGTTGGTTTAATCGGTTCTTGTACGAACTCTTCTTATGAAGATATTGCTCGTGCTGCTTCATTAGCGAAGCAAGTAGCTGCTAAAGGGTTAAAGACAAAAGCACAATTCACGATTACACCCGGCTCTGAATTAGTTCGCTATACGATCGAGCGGGATGGTTTCATCGCGACATTTGATTCCATTGGTGCAACCGTATTCTCGAATGCATGTGGACCTTGTATCGGCCAATGGGCTCGTCCAGGAGCTGAAAAAGGGGAGAAGAACACCATTGTTCACTCATTTAATAGAAACTTTGCAAAACGTGCAGATGGTAACCCTAACACGTTTGCTTTCG
>JBIILT010000056.1:0-7787 GCA_044338355.1 Aquirufa sp. | reverse complement strand
CTAAAGCAGCAGTAAGCCAAGGAGAAGCTTTTGATCCATCTCCAGCCAACATTGATGCTCGCACGAAAACCGAGAAAATCGGTGGTGTTCAAGTAGCGTTATTATCTAAGAAAACAAGGGGTAATTCAGTATACGCTAGAATGACCTTACGTTTTGGCGATGTAAAATCATTAATGGGTACAACTACTGCAGCAGATTTAGCGGCAGATATGTTATCTAAAGGAACAGCGAAACATACACGTCAACAATTCCAAGATGAATTAGACAAGTTAAAAGCACGCGTGGGTATCTCTGGTGGAGCGACTCAAGCGAATGTTTCAATTGAAACAACACGTGAAAATTTAATCCCAGCTATGAAATTAGTGGCTGAGGCATTAAAACAACCGGTATTCCCTGCAGCTGAATTTGAAAAATTGAAGCAAGAGAATTTAACAGCGATCGAAGGTCAAAAAAGCGAGCCACAAGCGAAAGGTTCTGAGGCATTAGGCCAATTAAGAGCTGGACACTATGATAAGAAAGACGTTCGCTACCAGCCTACCATGGCAGAGCAAACGGCTAACTATGCCGCTGTAAAATTAGAGGAATCCGTTAATTTCTATAAAAACTTCTACGGAGCTTCTGATGCAACGTTCTCAGCGGTAGGTGATTTTGATGAGAAAGAATTGAAAGATTTAATTGTGGCAGAATTTGGTAATTGGAAATCTCCTAAGCCATACAAACGCGTTCCAGATGAGTTCAAAGAAACAGGAGGAAAAGCAATTTCGATCGAGACGCCAGACAAAGCGAATGCATTCTTTTTAGCTTATCAACCATTGAAAATTTCTGATAGTGATCCTAACTATGCTGCACTAGAGTTATCTAACTATATGTTAGGTGGTGGTAGCGGATTAAGCTCACGCTTAATGAACCGTATCCGTCAAAAAGATGGTTTATCTTACGGTGTAGGTTCTCAATTCGTGGCTAGTCCATTAGACCAAAGCGGTGCGTTCATCGGCTATGCGATCTATGCTCCAGAAAACTTAGCGAAGCTAGAGTCAGCATTCAAAGAGGAAATCGAGAAAGTATTGAAAGAAGGTTTCACTCAGAAAGAAATCGACGAAGCGAAGAAATCTTGGTTGCAATCACGTCAAGTGACTCGTTCACAAGACAATGCTTTAGTAGGAAGCTTGAACAGCAACTTGTACTTAGGCCGTAACATGAAATGGTCTGAAGAATTAGAGAACAAGGTGAAGAGCTTAACTCCAGCACAAATTCAAGAGGCAACTCAAAAATCAATCGACTTGTTGAAGATGTCCTTCATCAAAGCGGGTGACTATGAAGGTGCAGCTAAGAAAATGGCTGAGAAAGCAAAGAATAGCAGTTCAGAATCAGGAGCGATGGGCGGTGCGCCTAAGCAATAATCCTTTCTGAAAGGAAACAAAAAAGGGAGCTTCTTTCGAAGCTCCCTTTTTTATGCCTAATTTTTATTAGCAGAACTCGTCAAATACCCCTTCCAAGTGTCCAGCAATCATATCTGCAGAACGACCCTCAATGTGGTGACGCTCTACAAAATGAACTAATTCACCATCTTTAAACAAAGCGATCGATGGAGATGATGGAGGGTAAGGAAGTGTATACTCACGTGCTTTTTGAACCGCTTCTGGATCTACACCAGCAAAAACCGTCACTAATTGATTTGGTTTCTTAACTGAAGCAGCTACAGCATTTTTAACGCCTGGACGAGCTGTTGATGCTGAACATCCACAAACTGAATTAAAAAATACCAAGGTTGTACCTGGCTTTGCCATTACGTCTTCCACTTCAGAAGCTAACTTCAATTCTTGGAAACCTCCGGCAACGATATCCATCCGCATAGGATGTACTAAATGTTCTGGATACATATATTTTTATTTTAGATTTTAAATTAAACGCAATTACATAAAACCAAGTTCCAATTTGGCCACTTCTGACATCATATCCTGCTCGTAAGGAGGATCAAATGTTAATTCTACAGACACTTCCGCAATACCTTCAATCTCCCGCACCGCTTTCTCGATATCTACCGGGATACTCTCCGCTGATGGACAAGATGGTGACGTAAGTGTCATCAAGATATACACGTTATTGACCGGAAAAATCTTGATTTCATAGATCAATCCGAGCTCATACACATCGACCGGAATTTCGGGATCATAGACGGTTTTAATCGCCTTCACCACTTTTTCCTTTAATTCTACCTCATTCATTTGACTTGAATTTTCCATTTTAAATAATCGCTTAAGAGAAGGCCAAAGCATAGTGTTGCATTTGTTTTACCATGGAAACTAAACCATTTGATCTGGTTTGGGCCAAATGCTGACTCATTCCAATTTGATCAATAAAATATAAATCAGCCGCTAAAATATCTGCTGGCTTGTGATTAGACAATACCCGAATCAACATCGAGATCATTCCTTTCACAATAATAGCCTCAGAATCAGCTTGAAATACGACTAAATCACCTTGTTTTTCGGCATGTAACCAAACGCGGCTTTGGCAGCCCTTAATCACATTCTCCTCTGTCTTGTAAGCATCTGACATAGGCGCTAACTTCTTGCCTAAATCAATCAAATACTCATATTTATCCGCCCAGTCTTCAAAAAGACCGAACTCTTCAATTAATTCCTCTTGTATCTCGTTAATCGGCTGTCCCATTATCCTAGCATCTGTAAAGTTTTCTCTAAACAAAGCACAAAACGATCGATCTCCTCGAACGTATTGTAGAACGAGAAAGAGGCCCGACAGGTTCCCACAAGACCATAACGTTCCATCAAAGGCTGAGCACAATGATGTCCTGTGCGAATCGCAATGCCAAATTTATCTAATAAAACACCTATATCTTGAGGATGAACCCCATCTATCACAAACGAAATAACAGCAATCTTTTCAGGTGCGGTTCCCACGATACGTAAACCGGGAATGGCTTGTAATTTCTCTGTTGCGTAGGCTAATAAAGCTTCTTCTTGCGCGGCCAAAGCCTCTGCAGAAATCGCTTGTACATAATCCAATGCCGCACCGAAAGCAATCACATCTGCAATATTAGGCGTTCCTGCCTCAAATTTATAAGGTAATTCATTGTAGGTCGTTCCAGCAAAACTCACCTCTTTGATCATTTCCCCGCCTCCTTGGTAAGGTGGCATGGATTCCAATAGTTCGCGCTTACCATACAACACACCCACTCCTGTAGGACCGAATAACTTGTGTGCAGAGAATACAAAGAAATCTAAATCCAATGCTTGCACGTCCACAGCTAAGTGAGCAACAGATTGAGCTCCGTCAATTAAGACCTTGGCTCCTACCGCATGGGATAATTGGATAATTTCTACAATCGGATTAATGGTTCCAATCGCATTGGATACATGATTGACTGCGACTAATTTGACTTTAGGATTCAGTAATCCCTTTAATGCTTCGATATCTAAAACGCCTTCGTCACTTACCGGAATCACTTTAATCTCCGCTCCTTTTTCCTCTGCAATCATCTGCCAAGGCACGATATTCGAGTGGTGTTCCAAGTTAGAAACGATGATTTGATCGCCTTTTCCGATACAAGCACGTCCAAAAGTTTGGGCCACTAAATTAATCCCCGCCGTCGTACCCGAAGTAAAAATAATCTGATCCGTGGAAGGGGCATTCAAAAAAGATGCTAGCTTTTTCCGTGTTAGCTCATAGGCAGTCGTCGCGCGTTCTGCCAAGGTATGAATTCCTCGGTGGATGTTTGCATTATCCTGCTCATAGTAGGCTGTAAGCGCGTCCATAACGGCTTTGGGCTTCTGAGTAGTCGCCGCATTATCAAAATAAATCAAGGGAGCCTTGTTTACCTGCTGATGTAAAACAGGGAAATCTGCTCTAATTTGATCTATATTTAATTTTTCCGCCATGATTAATTCGCTAAGGAAGCCTGGATTTTTGAAATAATTTTATCTGTCAAACGTAACTTCGTCTCTTCATGTGTTACGCGGTCGATTACCTCTTGAACAAAAGCGAGTAACAATAAAGTTCGCGCGTTTCCTAAAGAAATACCTCTCGAACGCAAATAGAATAAGGCTTCATCATTCAATTGACCAGTCGTGGTTCCGTGTGAACATTTCACATCATCCGCCCAAATCTCTAATTGTGGTTTCGTATTCATCGTAGCACGCGTGGAAGCAAGTACGTTCTTGCAACTTTGGAATGCGTTCGTCTTCTGAGCATCAGGACGCACAAAAATCTTACCATTAAACACCCCTGTCGAGTTGCCTAACAATACACCTTTGTATAGTTCGTGAGATTCCGAATTCGGTTTGCGGTGATCTACTACTGTGTGAGAATCCATTAATTGATCCTCTCCTGGGACGTAAAGGCCATTTAAATTCGAAACAACATTTTCTCCATCACTGTAGAAATGCAAGTTATTACGAATGTAAGCTGCATTCAGCGAGAAGGTAAAAAGATCTACCTGGGTATTAGATAGCTGCGTAATGAAGGTATGGTCAATGTGAGTGGTGTTTTGGGCCAAATCCTGTTCCTTCACATAGGTCAAATTTGCCTTCTCATTCACATAAATTTCTTGCACAAAATTGGATAAAACTTCAGCTGAACCCTCCTTAGTGTAAGCACGCTCGATTAAAGTCAAGGACGCATCTGCTTCTATATAAACGATTAAGCGACTTTGAACTGCTGAAGCTTGCGCCGCAGACAGAATAAAATCGTGTGTGATTGCTTGGTCCACTGAAACACCTACTTTTACCCACAAAACCTGCGTATTAACTACAAGCGCTGTATTTAAATCATACAACGAATTCTGATCTAAAATAGGAAAACGCTGCTCCCATTTAGCTGCAATCGAAGGATTAGCCGCTAAAAAAGCATCGAATGAAATGAATTCCACTCCGGCTGGCAATGCACCGTGGAAGCTGGTAATTCCATTTCGGGTTTGCAAACTCGCTGTAGAAGTCTCGTTCAATGCAGCAGGAGACCACTCTAGGTCTTTTTCATTCCAAGATTTCAAAGACGCATACTTCCATTCTTCCCATTTGTTGGTGGGAAATCCTTTGGCCTTAAAACGTTCTATAGCCTCTTTTTGAGACGCTGAACTTAATTCTGTATACAACATCCTATTCTCCTAAAGCTGAAATAATCCAATCATATCCACGCTCTTCTAATTCAAGCGCTAATTCTTTTCCACCTGATTTGACGATCTTACCTTTGTAGAGTACGTGTACAAAATCTGGAATAATGTAGTCCAAAAGACGTTGGTAGTGAGTCACTACAATCGTCGCATTATCTGGGGATTTCAATTTATTCACTCCTTCAGCCACGATACGCAAGGCATCGATGTCCAATCCAGAGTCTGTTTCATCCAAAATGGCTAATTTAGGTTCTAAGACTGCCATTTGGAAGATTTCATTTCTTTTCTTCTCTCCACCGGAGAAACCTTCGTTCAATGCACGAGACAATAAACTTTGATCAATATTTACATAGCTCATCTTCTCTTTGAACATCTTCAAAAACTGAACAGCGTCCAAAGGCTCTTCGCCACGGTATTTGCGAATTTCGTTCACCGCTGACTTCATAAAGTTGGTTGTCGATACCCCTGGGATCTCCACTGGGTACTGAAAAGCAAGGAATAAACCCTCCGCTGCACGTTCTTCTGGAGCTAATTCCAGTAAATCTTTTCCAAAAAATTCAACGGACCCAGCGGTCACTTCATAATCTTCACGACCCGCCAAAACGGACGCTAACGTCGATTTACCTGATCCGTTTGGTCCCATAATGGCATGAACCTCACCGGCTTTAATTTCTAAATTAATCCCTTTCAAGATTTCCTTCTCTCCTATACTTGCGTGTAAATTCTTAATTGAAAGCATCATATTGTATTTGAATCTGCATTTGAAACACAAAATTAAGACCAATGGTTTTGAAAAACTACACTTTATTTAGATTCACTCTAAATAATGGTTTTTTTTATCAAAAAAAGAGCTAATTTTGTGTCAGATTTTCATCAAAATACCACCACCATGCTTACGATATCGGATTTAGCTGCCAATAGAATCAAGGAATTACGTTCGAAAGAAGGTTTAACGGAGGAATTCAACATCCGTGTAGCGGTAGAAGGTGGCGGCTGCTCGGGCCTAATGTACAATTTGGACTTTGCGGCAGAAGCTCAACCAAACGACATGATTTTCGAAGATAAAGGCGTGAAAGTAATGGTAGACAAGAAGTCAATCTTATACCTAGCTGGCACCGAATTAGACTTCTCAGATGGCTTAAACGGAAAAGGTTTTCAATTCAAAAACCCCAATGCGAGCCGAACATGTGGTTGTGGAGAAAGTTTCTCTATCTAATTAGTAACTGTTTCCCGTCTAAAATATAAGGTTTCATCAATTGATACACGTCGTAAATGGGCAATCCCATCACCGTGTAGAAAGAACCTTGAATGGATTCTATTCCTACCATTCCTAAGAAATCCTGTACCCCATAAGAACCTGCTTTATCTAAACAAGATCCCTCACGTACATAATAATCGATTTCCCAATCTTCGAAAGTCCTGAATTTAACTAAAGCAGAATCAGCTTTTGTAAATAATCCCTGAGGCGTATGCAAGGCGATACCAGTTACCACCTCATGCGTTTTTCCCGATAAATGCTGCAACATGTAAATCGCCTCTGATTTATCTTGAGGTTTATTCAATATTTCATCACCCAAAATAACGACCGTATCAGCGGCTAAAACTAAGGCATTAGGAGAAATTCTAGCTAATTCATTCGCTTTTCTTTCTGCCAAATGCACCGGCACCTCTTGCGGCTTCATTTCAGATGAGAAGGATTCATCCACATCACTGGGCAATACCGAAAATTCGAATCCGGCGGAACGCAAGATCTCTTTTCTGCGAGGTGAATTAGAAGCTAGTATGAATGGATATTGAAGTGATAGGAATGTCTGCATGTTCAAAAATAGGCCAAAATTTAAAATTATCAGGCTTTTGATAAAAATAAATTTATTTTCATTTGTATTTAATGTAATTACATTTAATTTTACGACATCAAATTTTAGTCATGGGTATTTCCGAAGCTTTAAAACAATCAAAATTTCCTTCTGAGGCAGCAAAAGCCGTTGTAAATGCGATCTATACAGGCAACTGGATCGTTCAGCAACAGCAGGAATTATTAAAGCCCTTTGGCCTTACGGTGCAACAGTATAATGTACTTCGCATTCTTCGAGGACAACAAGGTAACCCCATGACCGTTTTAGCCATTACCGAACGGATGCTAGACAAAATGTCGAATGCCTCCCGCCTAGTAGACAAATTAGTGGAGAAGAATTTAGTGCTTCGCCGCGAATGTCCACAAGATCGCAGGGCGGTAGATGTCTTGATTTTACCGTCTGGACTAGGCTTATTAACCCAAGTAGACCAAGTTCAAAATGACTGGGGAAAACATTTCGACGCTTTAGGAGTTAGAAAGCTCGAAGAAATGAACCAAATTTTGGACGAATTTAGAACCGTATTTTCTCACAATTAAACAATAAATTATATGAAATCTGTAAAAGTAATTATTGCAACTTTGGCTTTAGGCCTAGTAACTTTCGCTGGCGTAGCGGCACCGAAAGTAGTCAACGTTAACAAGTCAGCTAGTTCTGTCGCTTGGTTAGCTAAAAAAGTAACTGGAGAGCACAATGGTACGGTAGGTATCTCTGCTGGCGCTTTAAACGTAGATGGCAACAAATTAATCGGAGGTAACTTCACCATTGATTTGAAATCTATCAAGGATTTAGATATCACAGACCCA
>JBIILT010000004.1:0-26303 GCA_044338355.1 Aquirufa sp. | reverse complement strand
CGTTTGGCGATTTTACCTGTGCAAAAAGAAGTGGCAATAATTCACGAGCACGGATGTTAAAGTTGTCGTTTTGGAGACCACGTAAGGAGTCCATCGTAATTTTTTCCATCACCGCTAGACGCTCATTAATGCGACGACCACGCTCAGACGGCGCATATTGCCAGCCTAAATAATACGGATAAGATGGGTCCGTAGAAAATTGATTCGCCGAACTCACGAAGCCACGTTCTGGATTTTTCACATGCGGATTGTGCGCCTGCGGAATAAATCCTTGCCAATCAGCTGCCGCATCCGTTCCATCTAATAAATACTTGCCTTGCAATTTCGACTTCAACGGGAACTTACCGTTTACCCACAAAGCAATATCCCCTTCATTACTCGCGAACACAAAGTTCTGAGCGGGCGCAGAATAGTAGGTTAAAGCTTTGGCATAATCAGCGTAATTTTTCGCGCGATTCAGCTGGTAGAAAGTAGTTAATTCTTGAGATTTTTCATGTGCAATCCAACGCAAAGCATGACCTACCGGAATGTTCGAACGGAACGGTTTTTCATGCGATAAATACACAACCGGACCATGGTGCGTAAAGAAGATCGTATCGACCATATCTTTCTTGCCCTTGATCTTGAAGTTTTCGATGCGCATCGTCGTTTTCTTCCATTTCCCGTCGTGCCAATACTCCTGCTTCGAAGCATCCTTGAACTTCACTTGGTACCAATCCAAAACGTCTGAACCCACGTTCGTTACTCCCCAAGCCACATTTTTATTGAATCCAATGATGACATTAGGCGTTCCTGGCATAGTAGAACCATAGACGTTAACGCCCGGAGCGACTAATTGCATTTGGTACCAAATCGATGGTAATGACAAGGTCAAGTGTGGGTCATTCGCTAAAATAGGTAAACCCGAAACCGTTTTGTTTCCTGAAACAGCCCAGTTATTCGAACCGATATTCGGATCTTTTTCTGGGGTAGTCATCGAGCTGCCTAAACCGGTGAAGTCAGCCGGTGCAGCTGGAATAGGTACTGGTTTGAAATCGACCGGTGAGCCTACTGGAATGATTGGGCTTTCTTGGAAAGGATAGTTTGGAAATAAATCTTCTGCTACCTCGCGGCCATATTTGCGTAGGATGTTGGTCATCTTCAAATCGTCCGTTCCTGAGGCTAACACGAAGGACATATTCTTCAAGAACAAGGCGCTCTTGATGGGCGTCCAGGGTTCTGGACGGTAGTTTAATAGTTTGTATTCTAAAGGTAATTGGCGATCGGATAAAGAACCAATGTAGGCATTTACCCCTGATGAATAGGCTTCAAGAGCCATCTTGGCAGCAGGATCTTGTTGCATTCCTTCGAAGGATTTCTCGGCACCATAAACGGAACCCATTCTACGCTGGAATTGATCGGAAGCCATTCCTTTTTCACCTACGATCTCGGAAATACGACCTCCTGCGAAGTGGGTTTGGAACTCCATTTGCCACAAACGGTCTTTGGCAGTTAGATAACCTTGTGCCAAATAAAGGTCATGGTCATCCTGTGCAAAAACGTGTGGCACCCCCATTTCGTCATACACGACTTGAACGGGTTGATGCAGGCCAGCGATTTGCAAGGTTTCTTCTGTAGGCTCGCCTGATTCCGGACTTTCGGCATTCATCCAAAAGCCATGGAAAGGACTAAATATTTTACCGATAGGAGGAATAGTTCCCCAGCTTTGGTTCATCGCATAGGTTAAAAACAGAGCGATTACCAAAGGAAAAGCAGATTTAATGATTTTCATTGATGAAATAGAGGGAGATTAATGAAATATCCGAAGATTTTTTTCTATTTTAGAAAGACAATTTTACAAAATAGTTCCATTACGCCCAAATAATTTATCTTTAAAGCTATATGAAAAGACGCACCTTCCTTCAAACCTCCACTCTTTTAGGCGCCAGCTTAGGAGCCCCTGCCCAGGCAAAAACAACTGATCCACTCATCATTGCCACCTGGAAAAATGAAAAAGCGACCATCGCTGGTTGGAATAAATTGATGGAAACAGGCAAAGCGCTCGATGGCGTTGAAGCCGGTGCACGCATTCCGGAAGCAGACCCGAATGATACGTCCGTAGGTTATGGTGGTTACCCAGACCGCGATGGTCATGTTACTTTGGATGCTTGCATCATGGACCATTTAGGCAATGCCGGTTCCGTGACTTTTTTAGAAGGTATCATGCACCCCATTTCCGTAGCCAGAGCCGTGATGGAAAAAACGCCTCACGTCATGCTTTCGGGTGCGGGTGCTTTGAAATTCGCTTTATCGCAAGGTTTCAAAGTAGAGAATCTGTTAACGGAGAGCTCAAAAAAGGCCTGGGAAGAGTGGAAAAAAGAATCCAAATACGAACCCGTTATTAATATTGAACGCCACGACACCATTGGTTTGTTAGGCATCGGAAAATCGGGCGAAATCGCCGGTGCTTGTACCACGAGCGGATTGGCTTTCAAAATGCATGGACGTGTGGGCGACTCCCCTATCATTGGTGGAGCCGTTTTTTGTGATGATGAGGTAGGCGGAGCTTGTGCGACGGGATTAGGGGAATTTGTGATGAAGACTTTGGGATCTTTCTTAATTGTCGAATTAATGAGACAGGGTATGTCCCCTCAAAAAGCTTGTGAAGAGGCCGTGATGCGAATCGTGAAACGCTATAAATACAAGGAGTTCCAAATCGGGTATTTGGCCCTCAATAAAAAAGGAGAATATGGCGCATACGCCATCCAAAAAGGATTTAATTACACCATTACTAAAAACGGGAAAACGCAAGTGATTGAAAGCGCGTCCTACATGTAATTTTTATGCCAGCAGAGAAGAAAAAATATTTATTTGAGATTGCGTGGGAGACCTGTAATCAGGTGGGCGGTATTTACACGGTTATCCGGACTAAAGTTCCATCGATGGTCGAAAAATGGGGTGATGATTATGCCTTATTAGGGCCCTATTTCCCACAAACAGCCTCCGCAGAATTCGAACCGATTCCGGTTACCGATGAAACGCCGCTGGGTCGCGCGATTATTAGTTTGCGCCAGAAAGGTTTAGGCATTCATTATGGCTATTGGCTGATTACTGGAAAGCCTAAAATCGTGCTTTTTGAACTGGAAACCCTGTTACCAGAAGTCAATGCGATCAAAGGACGTATTTGGGATAATCATAAGATTTCGACCTTAGGGGTGGAGGATTTAGTGGACCAAACGATTGTTTTTGGAGAGATGATTCGACTGCTTTTGACTGAAGTTGCAGAGGAAAATAAAAATAAGACTCATCTGGTAGCGCATTTCCATGAGTGGATGGCGTCGACTGGCTTACCGGATCTCAAGAAGGACAAAGTCAAAATTGCAACCGTATTCACTACCCACGCCACGATGTTAGGCCGCTATTTAGCGGGAAATGTACCAAATTTCTATGAGGTCATTGAAAATTTTGACTGGCTTAAAGAGGCCAAACATTATGGCATTGAAGCGCAAGCTTGTTTCGAGCGAGCTGCCGCACAAAAAGCAGATGTCCTTACCACGGTCAGCGACATTACCGCGAAAGAATGCCAGTATTTCTTAGGTCGTATTCCGGAATTAATCTTGCCAAATGGTTTGAATATTCAGCGTTTTGCCGCTCTACACGAGCACCAGAACCTGCACTCGAAGTATAAAGAAAGCATTTCGAATTTCGTGATGGGGCATTTCTTTCAAAGCCAACCTTTTGACCTAGAGCAAACACTCTATTTATTTACATCAGGTCGTTTTGAATATTCGAACAAAGGCTACGATATCACCTTGGATGCTTTAGCGATTTTAAATCGCAAGATGAAGGAGGCCGGATCGAAAAAAACGGTTGTCATGTTCTTCGTGACCAAGCAACCCTACCATTCGATCGATCCAGAGGTCTTGCACTCGCGGGCGGTTTTAGATGAGATTCGCGAAAACTGTTATGCGATTGAGAAAAAAGTGGGGGAACTTTTATTTAACGCCTCCGCTTCATCAAGTGATTTGCAAATGCCCGACTTGAATGCCTTTGTCGATGAATATTGGCGGATGCGCTTGCGTAGAACGGTGCAGACCTGGAAAACGAAGGCAAGGCCGAAAGTCGTAACGCATTTATTAAAACAAGAGGATGATATCATTCGGAATTTACACCGGACGAATCTGTTAAATAACCCAGAGGATAAGGTCAAAGTAGTCTACCATCCGGACTTTATCGTTTCGACGAATCCACTTTTCGGACTAGATTATGGACAATTCGTGCGCGGTTGCCACTTAGGTGTCTTCCCTAGCTATTACGAGCCTTGGGGCTATACGCCTTTAGAATGTATGGCGCGCGGTGTGCCTACGGTGACGTCGGACTTGTCTGGTTTTGGCGATTATATGATGCAGATTATGCGCGATTACGAACAATGGGGCGTGAGCGTGGTGAATCGCAAGACGCAGACCTACCAAGAATCGGCGGAGCAATTAGCGAATCTATTGTTCAAATTCGTGCAGCAAACACAGCGTGATCGCATCACGCAACGTAACCGAGTGGAGAGTATCGCAGACACCTTTGACTGGTCAAACTTGCGCTCGTACTATGACACGGCACACGAACTAGCGATTATCAAGAAGAAAAGATAGTTATAAATGTTTCAAGGCCTCGCGTTTACTCAGCGGGGCCAAAGCATTATTTCCCACAAAATCCATCACCCATTCCGGGTCCGTTCTGGCGTATTGGCGTAGCGCCCAGCCGATGGCCTTTTGAATAAAGAACTCCTTAGAACCACTCAAAGCTTGAATCGTGTTTGCGAGTAAAACAGTATCTGTTTTATCCTTGTAACCGAGTGAAAAAATGAGGCAAAAACGTTGCAACCAGAAATTCCCTGAATTCAACCAGTGCTCAATCCATTGATCTCTTTCAGCCGGAAACTGAAGAAAATAGGGTCCTAGAATTTGTGGCGCTAAGAAATCAACCACATCCCACCAGGAATCTTCTCCTACCCATTGCTCACATAAGGCAGGCAATCGCTTGTCCCAGGATTTTTTCGCCTGTTTAACATATTCCATCGCGACATAGTGAAACTCCCGTTCCGGCATGGCAAAAAGCTCCTTCGACACTTCAAACCAATCTTGGCTAGCGCCGTGGAGTTTATAGAAGTGTTTGAAAACTTCTTGACGCTCCGGCTTTTTTACTCCCAGAAACGGGTATTTTTCCCGCATGTACTTCCGCATCGAAAACGCATTGTCTGCATCTGATAAATCGCGCAAAGCTTCACTAATAGCTGGAATAAAAAGACTCATCGATTCGTAAAATAAATTTTACCCTTCATTCCTCCATCTTCTATAGCCCACTTAGAAGCATCGAAAGGCTTGTACCGGATATCCACAAAATTAATCTCATAGAAATTCTTCCAAACTACTCCTTTCTGATCCATCTTTCGAATGCGGTTTGCTGAATTAGATACCACTTCGATTTCTACCTGATTTTGCTCTTGTAATATTCCGTTCGGAATGGCGATTTGGAAAGGAAGTGACCAGATCATCCCGATGTCCTTGCCATTGATACGTACTTTTGCCATATCCCGTAAGTCCGTTAGATGTAAGACTTTCGCAGCAGCGAGTTGTCCTGGACTCAGGTTTAAATTAAAGCGATAGCGAGCGGAAGGCGATTCCGCTAAAGAGGTATCTAGGTGCGTGTAATAGGTAAATTCCGGTAAATCAAATGCGCGAGAACCTACGGAAACTTGCAGGTTTTCTGGCGCGATTTCCGTAATGATTTTAGCTGAAGCCACCGGTGAGGCAGCAGGAATTTTAGCTATCGATTTAATAATCACGCTTTGGCCGGGAGCTAAAGCAAGCCAGGCATCGGATCCTTTTTTACCATAGGTTTTCGTATCAGTTAGTGGATCCCAAATCTCCACATTACCCGATAGTTTCTTCAAGGAAATTTTGCCCTCCGAGAATTGAGAATGTAGATTCGTTATGAAATAGGCGGCACCCTTAGGAGTCTTCTTTCTAATAAAAGATAAACCCTTCGAGACCATCGGCTCGGTAGAAACTCCTAAACGAGCGAGCTGATCTGCTGGATCTGATAAAACGCGCATTAATAAGGCGCTGCGGGCAGCATCCCAACGTTCTTTGGCCTCTTTCGTCTGATGAAACGTATTCAAATGAAGTGGCAAATGTTCTAGAAAATAAACCGGATAACCCTGTTTCACCCATTTCGCCAGACGCTCTAAGGTCTCCACCGAAATATAATGCGCCGCTGGAATTAGTAAAACTTTGTAATTACCACCTGAGCGCGTTTTGAAGGTCTTCGTCGGTGTTAATTCTATATTATCAAGTAATTCATCCGAGATATAGTCCACCGAGTAACCCTTTTCTTGTAATAAACCCGCCCAATGACCGAAGGACGTATTCTTCAACCATTCCCGGCTATTCGCGTGCAATTCCAAGGTGTGCAATTTGCCTGACCCATTATTGACATGCCAAATATCTTCCATCGGAAAATACAACAAGGCGTCGCTATCCGTCGGATTTGCCTGCAACATCGTTTGTACGTTTTCGATGTATTTATTTAGAGCCGGCATCGCCTCCCAAAAATGACTTTGGGGATTAAAGTTCGTGCTCGCATAGAACAACCAACCTGGCCAGGCGATTTCGGGTGGAGAATAGGTCACTCCATGAAAGAATACGTGATTCACACCCCCCACAAAAACCTGATCTAAAACCGGTTTTACTTGTGCGATAGACACCTTAAAGTGATTCCCTAACCAAGTCGCCGTTTCAGCAGCAACTAATTTCTTTCCAGTCAAATTCGCTGCCGAACTCGCTAATTTGAGCGCCCGGATATCGGGTATCCCAAAAGTCGTGGAATCATAATCCGGATCTACCCGGTAGCCCGGAATGTCAAAGGGTTTAGAACCAAAAAACTCGGCCTCCGGAATATCCGCAGCCGCATAGAGATCCAATAAATTCCCAGGTGATCCGTGTGCTTGGCTGCGCGAGATGAAGCCCATCGAATTAATCCAATGGTCAAATGGTAGCGCAAAATTACGCTGCAATAAAGTCGACATCGTCCGATGGTAATCGGCAAAAATCTGGTTTTCTTCCTCTGATTCTGCCTTCTTTTTCGACAGCACATCAAAATGCTTCCGCAAATCGTAGCCATTCATTCGCTGAAAAGCGGGGAACAAATCGGGTGTATAATTCGAACCATAGGCCTCATAAGAATCATTGTAAATGGCACGCAGCGGGGAATGTGCTTTCTTTAAAAGAGTTACAAAATTATGACTGTATTTCGCGAAGGCCTTCATGTCGAAGTGATCGAGCACGAGCCCTTCTCCGCCAGGTGCGGCACGTTTCACTTTTTGGCCAGTCAGATCTGTTGTAAATACGCCCTCTTTAAATTGGTATTTTTTTGCTGCTTCCTTTTCGGTGATGGTCGGTCCACCTAAAGGCCAGCCCGTCCCCATGGTCATATCGATGCCAATTCCTAAGCGCTTGGCTTCTTTTAGGGTATAAAAGAATTTAGATTGCCAGCCAGGACTTAAATAATTTTGGAATAAGGCCTCTGCCCCTTTCGCCCCGTAGATGGGAACGATGTGAAGGCCGCCAAAACCTGCTTTTTTAAAATTCTCTAAATTATATGTTATTCCCTTTTCTGTTACCGCACTACCCGGCCACCACCAATAGGCCCAGGGTTTAGCGGTAGAAAAAACAGCAGGATCATCGGATGACCCTGCTGTCGCTATCAATCTAGAGGTAAATAACAGAAGGAGTAAAAAACATCTTTTCATACCCCGAATTACGTATTTTTAAACAAAACTGCCTAACAAATTCTCTAAGTATTCTTGCTTGCCAGAGATCTGTGCAGGCTCGCCCACCTCGGTTGCGATTTTGTATAAATCTTCTAATTTCAATTTGCCCGCTGCATAATCCGCTCCTTTACCCGAGTTAAAACTCGCATAACGTTCCGCTTTCGAGCGATCCATCTCGCCATGTTTCGCCATCTTCTCAGCGATCAATAACGCACGTGCGATCGTATCCATACCACCAATATGCGCATAGAATAAATCAGCCATATCGGTTGAATTACGGCGGCGTTTTGCGTCAAAGTTAATTCCACCACCGGCTAATCCACCTTGCTTCAAGATGATCGCCATCGCCTCCGCCCATTCGTAAATGTCCGTCGGGAATTGATCCGTATCCCAGCCGTTCTGCGTATCTCCGCGGTTCGCGTCGATCGAAGCTAACATGCCCGCATCAGAGGCTACTTGGCATTCGTGCGCGAAAGTATGTCCAGCTAACGTGGCGTGGTTTACTTCAAGGTTTAGACCAAATTCAGACAACAAATCAAATTCGCGCAAGAATCCGATTACCGTTGCAGCATCATAATCATACTGGTGTTTAGTCGGCTCACAAGGCTTAGGTTCGATGAAGAATTTACCTTTGAAACCATTACGGCGTGCATATTCTACACAAGTATGCAACATGCGAGCAAAGTTTTCGCGCTCTAATTTCATGTTGGTATTCAATAAGCTCATGTAGCCTTCGCGACCTCCCCAAAATACATAGCCTTCTCCACCCAGGGTAATCGTTGCATCAATTGCACCTTTTAATTGAGCACCTGCATGAGCGACTACTTCAAAATTCGGGTTCGTAGATGCGCCGTTCATGTAACGCTCATTTGAGAACAAGTTCGCTGTTCCCCACAAAAGTTTGACACCACTTTCAGCTTGTTTTTTGGCAAAAATATCCGTGATAAATTTCACCCGATCGCTAAATTCCTTCGGATCATTATGCCCGTCAATCGCATCCACATCATGGAAACAATAGTAAGGAGCACCCATCTTCGTGATGAATTCAAATGCCGCATCGGCTTTATCGGCCGCACGCTGACGCGCATCACTCGCTACATCCCAAGGATAATGGTGCGTACCAGGTCCAAAAGGATCTGCTCCATTGCCACAGAAAGAATGCCAATACGCAATAGCAAAACGAAGATGATCCTTCATGCTCTTTCCAGCAACGATGCGATTCTCGTCATAGTAACGAAAAGCTAGAGGATTGTCTGACTCTGCACCTTCAAACTTGATTTGACCAATGCCTTTAAAATATTCTTTTTGACCAATGATTACGCTCATACGATATAATGCTTTATTTTTTGAATGTTCCAAAACTACATAATCATCCTATTATATACAAATACAATTTAGCACAGATTAGCACAGCTGTATTTTTCCCAAAAAATCACTATTTTGCAAAAAATAACCTTTTCAACATGCTTAAAAAACTACTCCATTTAGTAGCGCTAACAGTACTTCTGTTACCCGCGAAAGCACAAACCTCATTTAATGCAAACAACCGATTCGAGCAATTGGAATCGACTTTGCCTACACCTAATTCCTACCGCACTGCGAGTGGTTCTCCCGGTAAAGATTACTGGCAACAACGCGCGGATTATGACATCAAAGTCGAACTAGATGACATTAATCGCAAGATCATCGGATCAGAGACGATCACTTATTACAACAATTCACCAGATGATTTGCCTTACTTATGGATTCAATTAGACCAAAATCTATTTGAGAAAAATGCACCTGGCAAGACAACCAAGACAGGTGAAATCAGAAATGGTATCAGCGCTGGTGCTTTTCAAGAATTAACAGATCCGAAAGATTACGGCTATAAAATCACTGCCGTAAAAGATGCGAAAGGAAATCCATTACGACATACGATCAATCAAACCATGATGCGCATAGACCTTCCGACTCCGTTGAAATCGGGGGCGTCTTTGAGCTTTGGTATCGATTGGAATTATTTGATTACCGCTTATTACGGTCGTTCTGGCTATGAGGTAATCGGCAAAGAGAATATTGCTAATTATTTCATCGCACATTGGTTCCCTCGTTTAGCGGTATACAATGATGTATATGGCTGGCAGCACAAACAATTTATGGGACAAGGTGAATTTACCTTGAATTTTGGCAATTATAAAGTGGCGATCACAGCTCCTAATGACATCGTCGTAGGTGCGGGTGGCGAATTATTGAATCCTAATCAGGTAATGACAGCTACCCAATTAAAGCGTTGGGAGCAAGCAAAAACAGCGACTCGTCCAGTCGAAATCGTCACACAAGACGAAGCAATCAAAGCAGAGAAAAGCGTTCCGACTGGAAAGAAAACGTGGGTCTACAAAGCAGATAATGTGCGTGACTTCGCTTTCACGGCTTCTCGCAAATTTATTTGGGATGCCATGCAGGTGGACGTAGAAGGCAAAAAAGTGTGGGCTATGTCGTATTATTCGAAGGAGGGAAATCCACTTTGGGGTAAATATTCGACCATGGTCGTAGCGCATACGCTTCGCTCTTATTCGAAGAGAACCATCGCTTATCCGTATCCGGTAGCTATTTCTTGCCACGCGACTGCGGGTGGTGGAATGGAGTATCCAATGATTTCCTTTAATGGCGGTCGTCCGGAGGCAGATGGAACCTACACGGAGAACGTGAAAAACGGCATGATTGGGGTTATTATCCACGAAGTGGGTCACAACTTTTTCCCGATGATTGTGAACTCGGACGAGCGTCAATGGTCGTGGATGGACGAGGGTTTAAATACGTTCTGCCAGTACTTAGCGGAGCAAGAGTGGGATCGCAACTTCCCTGCACGTCGAGGAGAGGCGCAAAGCATTGTTCCCTACATGCGTTTAGATTCGAAGAACCAGGTGCCTATTATGGCGAACTCGGAGAATATTATGGATTTTGGCAATAATGCATATGCCAAACCAGCTGCGGCTTTAAATATCCTGCGTGAAACGGTCATGGGCCGTGAATTGTTCGATTATGCTTTTAAAGAATATGCGCGTCGCTGGGCTTTCAAGCAGCCTTATCCAGCTGATTTCTTCCGTACCTTAGAAGACGCATCTGGCGTAGATTTGGATTGGTTCTGGAGAGGTTGGTTCTACGGAACGGAGCCGGTGAATCAGTCGATTGAGACAGTGGAATGGTTTGGAATTGATACGCAAGATCCAGCAATTAAAAAAGCAGGGGATAAATCAGTGGCTGAGGCAAAAGCAAAGACCATGTCATCGATTCGTAACAAGACCGACATCAAACGTACGGTGGTAGAAGAAAATCCGGATATGACGGACTTCTACAATACTTATGATCGTTTTGCTCCTACCGAAGCAGATAAGAAGAAATACCAAGATTATATGGCTTCTCTAAATGAGGACGAGAAAAAATTAGTCACAGAAGGCAAAAACTTCTATGTGGTCAACTTCAAGAACAAAGGTGGTTTACCGATGCCGGTGATTGTTCGCTTGAACTATGAAGATGGATCGGAAGAAGTGTTACGCTTCCCGGCGGAGGTTTGGCGATTGAACGATGTGACGGCAAAGAAGATCATTCCTACTTCGAAGAAAGTAGTGAAGTGGACATTAGATCCATTCTACGAAATAGCAGACATCGATACAGAGGACAACGCATTCCCACGCGAACCAGCTCAACCTACCAAGGTTCAGTTGTTCAAGATGCAAGGGCGTACGTACAGCGGAGGGGCTAACCCGATGCAAGAAGCCAAGAACGCGAAAGAGAAGGCTGGAGCGGTCACCGGATCGAAAAACAACTAATTAAAGGCCCCTAGCGATAGGGGCTTTTTTTATTCTTGATCGATCAGATTCAATTTCGAGAGATCTAACTCCGTCCGCTGGTTTCGGCTAAAATACATAGGTAAGAATCTAAAGCCAAACTTAAAGTCTTTGATCGCATACGATACTCGGGCCACAACGACGCTAGAATAGACTTCATCAAATCCTGTCAGATAAGCAGAAATTTCAGGTTGGAGATTCACTATTTCTTTTTGGGACAATCCATAAAATGGAGAATCCTCATCAATCGGATGAACTACCGTCCAGTTTAAAACCAAGCTGTCTACATGACTCCTCTCTAATTTTAAATTAAAAAACTGATATCCCTGGTTCTTCGTCACGATTCTAGCATTCAATTTCACTTCCGCATTCGTTAACAAGTGGTCATCCTTGTAGCAAACCAACCGAAACATAAAGGCCTTACCCTGTCGGTAATTCGCAAAAACCAGGCTTTCTGAAAAACGAATAAAAGACCTGGGGCGAGAAAAACGGCCATATAGAAGACCAGCCGCTATAGCGAAAGAAAGAAAACCGATTAAGGATTCAATCGCTGCAATCCAGTTCGTTAACTCGCCCACTGGATTCACGCGACCATAGCCCACCGTGGTAAATGTCTGGGTTGAAAAGAAGAATAACTCCTTAATTCTTCCCCAAAATTTCACTTTCTCCACCCCTTCCAAACCAGACGGGCCTGCCAACCAATATAAGGCCGTAAAGAAGCAGTTAATTAAAAAATAGAACAGAAAAATGATGCCCAAAAAACGCCAGCGGGGCATCGTCAACATACTCTGGTAACCACTGGCACGATCTCTTACACTGATTCCGATTCGTTTGATATTAAAACTCCCGTCCTTGTTGACCATTCGGCCACCCATATCCGAGGTTTTATCCCCAAAGCCCGTATCCTGATTTACGTTTTCTATCATAATCTTTTAAACAAACCACAATTTAAGCGATGCAATCACTAATACCAAAGCCAATATCCATTTCACCTTTACATTCGAGGCGATGGACGCTCCCCAGCGCGCACCTAAGAAACCACCGACTAAAGAGGCCGCTAGCCAATACATGATTAGGGATTGATCCAATGGAATCCAGGTTTTTAAACCGGCTAATCCGGAAACAGAATTCACAAAGATAAACAAGGCGGAAACGGCCGCTGCCTCTTTCAAAGAAGCCCAGCGGAAAAGTAATAGAAGTGGACTCAAGATGATTCCTCCTCCGATGCCGATCATTCCGGATAGTAAACCGATGACAGCTCCAGTTAAAATACCTAAGACCGCTGGCAAACTCCTGCGAATACCCTCTTTTAATGTGACCACCATTCTGATAACCGCTAAAAAAAGGCAAGCCCCTAAAATTTGTTTGTACGTCGAATCAGTTAATGGAATCCGAGCACCTATAAATGCCGCCGGAATAGAACCAAGCGCGAATGGCCAAAACAACTTCCACTTGAAATAGCCTTGTCGATAAAAGGCGATGAAAGACATCAGTGAAACTCCTAGATTTAATAAAAGTGCCGTTTGCTTCATGACGGGCGGAGCAATAGCAAACAAGGCCATCACCGCTAAATAGCCACTGGCCCCTCCGTGTCCTACAGAAGCATACAAGAAAGCCATGATACCCAGCAAGACGATTAATTCCACGCTATTTTCGAAGAGCTAATTGGAAATAAATAAACATCTTTTCCCAGTCTGCTACGCGAATACGTTCTTCTTTAATTCTGGAAGCTGGTAAAGATTTAATTTTTTCAAAAAGTCGAATATAATATTCATAGGCTAACAAACAACCTTTGCGAGCAACGGAAGGTAAACGATGAATGCCTCGTAAACCGGCATCAAAATCCAATTGAATATCCGCTTCAATTTCTTTTTTCTCCTCGTCTGTGAAGGTATTAAAATCGATTCCAGGGAAATAAACCCTACCGCGTTCATCGTAGTCTGAACGTATGTCACGGAGGAAATTGATTTTTTGGAAAGCTGACCCCAGTGCACAAGCATCCTCTTTCAAAGAGTCATATTGCTGCGAATCTCCATCACAGAAAACGCGTAAACACATGAGACCTACTACCTCAGCAGAGCCATAAATGTATTTTTTGTATTCCTCTAGATTATAATCACGCTTGGTTAGATCCAATTCCATGGAATACAAAAAGGCATCGATTAATTCGCGCTCCATCCCGAACTTATTCACCGCCCATTGAAAGGAATGAAGAATAGGGTTCAAGCTAATTTTCTCCTCGATCGCCCGGTAGGTATCCTCTCTAAAACGCTGCAATAAGGCGGCTTTATCGTGACTATGGAAGGTATCCACAATCTCATCTGCCAAACGCACAAAACCATAGACAGCATAGATGGGATCGTGCACCTTTTCATCTAAGGTGCGAATTCCTAGAGAGAAAGAGGTCGAATAAGCCTTCGTTAACAACTTACTCGAAGCAAGAGAAACCTCTAAATATAAATCCATATTATCCTTTTAATTCTTTATCGACTTCAGTCGCTACCACGATCCCCGAAATCAAGGATGGAGGTACTCCCGGGCCTGGAACCGTTAATTGTCCCGTGTAATACATATTATCCAAGTGCTTATTTTTCAATGTAGGTTTCAAAATCGCCGTCTGCATCAGCGTATTCGCTAATCCATAGGCATTCCCCTTGTAAGCATGGTAATCTGATTTGAAATCTCGGTGAGCATACGAACGCTTGTACACAATGGAATCGCGAATGGAAACACCACAATGCGCCTCTAATCTATCCATTAATTGCTCAAAATACTTCTCTCTTCCCTCCTCTGTATCTTCCAAATCTGGGGCCACAGGTATCAATAAAAAGATATTTTCGCATCCCTCAGGCGCAACAGACGGATCTGTAACAGAAGGTGCTGAGGCATAAAAAAGTGGATCAGATGGCCAGGAAGGGTCCGTATAAATTTCGTGCGAATGCACGGTAAAATCACGGTCAAAAAATAAATTGTGGTGCTTTAGATTAGGTAAGCGTTTCGAGATTCCAAGGTAAAAAAGTAGCGATGAAGGAGCCATAACGCGCTTATCCCAATAGGCTTCATCATAATTACGCAGCCCATCTCCTAGCAACTCTTCCACGTGGTGGTAATCTGCACCCGCCACGAAAGCATCTGCCTCGATTAGGCCTTGTGCCGTTTTAACTCCAAAAACTTTGCCGTTTTTGATTTCAAAACCCTGCACTTCCGAATTATAGGTAATCTTCACTCCTTTTTCTTCGGCTAAAGCAACCATCCCTTTCACGATGTTGTGCATACCTCCCATGGGATACCAAGTACCTAATTTGATTTCAGCGTAATTCATTAATGAATACATCGCCGGTGTATTCTCCGAAATCGCCCCTAAAAAGAGGATTGGAAACTCCATCAACTTCAATAAAGTGGGCGATGTAAAGAATTTGCGAATGTGCTTATAAAATGACGTAAATACATCGATTCGTAAAGCATCTACCAGTAATTTTAAGCTTAAAAATTCGGTGATTTTTCTAGAAGGTTTCCAAACAAAATTCTGAATACCTACTTTGTATTTATAGGCTGCCTGCTCCATAAATGCATCTAAAGAGGCTGCAGCACCCGGTTCATAGGACTCGAATAAGGTTTTTAAGTCCGCATAATTGGCCGGCAAATCGATGGTTTCTGTCTCAGATAAAATAACCGAATAAGAGGGATCTAAGCGAACTAAATCGTAATAATCTGAGGGCTTTTTACCAAAACGCCCGAAATACGTCTCAAAAATATCCGGCATCCAGTACCAGGATGGACCCATATCAAACGTGAAACCAGTAGATTGAAATACACGAGCACGACCACCTGCATGATCATTTTTCTCTAAAATTTGGACTTCATATCCTTTTGATGCTAATTCTGTCGCGGCCGAAAGACCGGAAAAACCTGCTCCTATGACTATTACTTTTTTCATACTACGCTCTTATTTAACAAATATACCAATCTTTCTGAAGGGAGAAGGGCTAAAAAGAAAAAGCCAGATAAAATCTGGCTTTTTAACTTCTTTCTGTTAACCAAAAAACTAATCAAAACCTATTATAACTAACCATTAAGCATACATGTGGAGATGGTTTTTCAAATCCCTTCTCGCCATAAAAATTCTATTTTTAACCGTACCAATAGGAAGGTCTAATTCTTCCGCAATTTCGTGGTATTTAAATCCTTCAAAATACAACATAAAGGGTACACGGTACATGGAATCAATTTTTGATAAGGCAGATTGAATATCTTCACTGATGAAAGAATTCACCGCTTTATTTTCTTGCAGCGACTCCATCGAATTGATATAATGTAGATTATCAGTCGTATCGATGAAGGTATTACGGCGCACCATTCTTTGGTACTGCGTGATGAACGTATTTTTCATGATCGTGAATAACCAAGCTTTCAGGTTTGTCCCGTCTTGGTATTTGTCACGATTTGTGAAAGCTTTAACTAAAGTGTCTTGCACTAGGTCGTTTGCATCGTCTCCGTCTTTCGTCAAACGAAGCGCGAAAGGGCGTAAAAACTTTGAAAAAGTGCCTATTTGGTAAGTAAACTCAAGAGCTGTCATATTGATCATCTATTTTGTTCAACAAATTTATAAAAAGATTAAACAAAACAAATATTTTGTTTAAAAAATTTTAAAAAAGATTAAACAAAATTTTTGTAGCCCTGATTTGTGCATTCATCGACAGAGGAAGGGGGTTAATCGTTTAGGTCAAGGAAGATTCGGTTAAAAGGTGGATTTAACCTATCTTTAAACCCTATTTGTCTCATGAAATACCTTTTTTTTCTTCTCGCATTTCTACCTTTCAATGGCATCGCGCAATCGAATTGCCAATGTACCTTAAAGGGTATCGTCGCCTCGAAGGAGAATAAAGAAAAAGTCCCTGGGGCTTATATTTACATCAAAGGAACAAATAAAGCCACCGTATCGGATGCAAAAGGAGCTTTCATCATCAAGGACTTGTGTCCTGGAAAATATACCTTAGTTTGTCAAATGGCCAGCTTCGATCCCATCGAAACAGTCATTAATTTAGTAGATGAAAAAGAAGAAGATTTCCTATTAAGCACCCATGAAGAACATTTACAAGAAGTTTTCGTGCAAGGTCGAAAACAAGAAATTACTTCTCAATTAAAGGCTGAATTAAGCGCAGAAGAGCGTTCTCAGAAAGATGGTTTATCTTTAGGCGAGATGTTAAAAGGATTAACGGGCGTTCAAAGTTTGCAAACTGGAAGTTCCGTTTCGAAACCAGTCATTCATGGGTTGCACTCGAGTCGCGTCATCATTTTAAATCAAGGCGTAAGGCAAGAGGGTCAAAATTGGGGAAGCGAACATGCCCCAGAAATAGATCCTTTTGTTTCCAAAAACATACAAGTGATCAAAGGTCCAGGTGGGCTTCGCTATGGTGGCGATGCCATTGGGGGAATCATCATGCTAGAACCCAATGCCTTACCAGATAGCGCGGCCCTGCATGGGTCTGTTCAAAGTATCTACTTTACGAATGGTAGACAGGGTGTCTTTTCTGGTCTATTAGAAGGAGGTATTCCGCGGCATAAAGGATGGGGGTGGAGAGTACAAGGTACATGGAAAGATGGGGGAAATGTACAGGCAGCTGATTACTACCTGAGCAATACAGGTGTAAAGGAAGAAAATGTTTCCCTTGCCCTCGGTTATAAATCGAATCTCTATGGCACAGATGTATTTATCAGCCGGTTCCATACCGTTATCGGTATTTATGAAGGCTCTCACATTGGGAATATTTCCGATTTAGAAAAGTCCATTGCTCTCGACAGACCGTTAAAGGCCTTTACACCCGATACATTTATTCGAAAAATAGATCGTCCTAATCAGGATGTGTGGCATGATTTGGCCAAAATTAAAGCCTTTTATCACCTTCCCAATCAGGCAACCCTTCGTGCCACAGCGGCTGTTCAATCAGATGAACGCTGGGAATTAGATGTGCTACGTGCAGGTAAAAATGTCAATACACTACGCTTCAATTTAAATACTTTTTCTGCTGAACTAGTGTATGATGAGACAAATACGAATAAGCTTTGGAAAGGGCAAGCTGGTTTAACGTTCCTGGATCAAGGAAATGTCACTTCGGGCAGAAAGGTACCTAATCCAACACTTACCACGAGTCTTCTACCCAATTACTCGTTGCAAAATACCGGGATATTTGCCATCGAAAGAAGAACAACAGAAAAATGGGAATTCGAGGCAGGTTTGCGATATGATGTAAAGGAAATCGAAACACATCGCCCTAGAACCAATTTTTCACCTAGCATCCTCCGAAAAAAACAAGTGTTTTCAGGCTTTTCGGGCAGCTTAGGTTTTAAATACCATTGGAATCAAGTGACGGAGTCATTAATTACTATCTCGCGCGCCTTTCGAGCTCCAGGAGGAAATGAATTATTCTCTAACGGCGTACACCATGGTGCGGGGGCGTATGAGATAGGTGATCCCAATTTAAAGGGTGAAACGGGAACAAATCTGAGCTTATCCACTAATTTTAACCCAGAGCGCTGGGATATCGAAGTCGGTTTATATTCGAATTTCATCCAAAATTTCATCTATTTACGACCAGAGGTGATAAATGGCGAAGCCGTTTACGCGACAACTGTGAGAGGGGTATTTCCTATTTTCACTTACCAACAAATTGATGCTCAGTTCCAAGGGGTAGATTTTCAGGCAACTTATCACATTAGCCCACGATTATCTGTACAACAAAAGACGAGTTTGGTCCGGGCTTTTGACACAAAAAACGATCAATTTATGGTCAATATTCCTGCCGACCGTTTTGAATACTTAATTCGCTATGCTTTCCAGAAAAGAAATGCGTATGTAAGCGGGGGCTCAACACAAGTGTCTAGACAAACGCGTGTGGAAGCAGAGTCTGATTATGCTTCTCCACCAGCAGGGTACTTTTTAGTTAATTTGAATGGGGGGATTACCTTCAAAAAGATAGACGTCAACCTGCGCATTTCGAATGCCCTCAATACGGCTTACCGTGACTATTTAAATCGCTTCCGCTATTACGCAGATGATCAGGGTAGAAATATCAGCCTAAGAATCTTGTATAATTTTTAACGGCGAAGCCAGGATTCCGGATTTTGGCGTACCGTATTTTTCCAAACCTGGAAATTAATCTCTGCCGTCCCATCTTCATCTGAAGCAACAGAACCGATTCGTTGACCTGTTCTCACGCGCGTTCCTACACTAACTGAAACATTCGCAAGCTTGCTATAAACGGTAAAATAATCTCCGTGCTGAATCGCCACCACCATATTAATCCCCGGTATATTCACAACGGATTGCACCACGCCATCATAAACGGAGTGTACAGGCGAACCAGGAGAAGTTTGAATATCTATCCCATTATTATTGATCATCACTCCCTTTAAAAGTGGGTGTTTATGCACCCCAAAGTGATCCGAAATAAAACCAGAAGGAACTGGGAACGGCATGCGACCTCGCAAGGCAGCGAAGGAGCTGGCAAGTTTCGCCTCATCCGCGTTCATATAATAAATATTACTTTCAATCTTCTTCTCTTCCACGGGCGCAGGCTCGGCTTTTGGTTTCTTAACCTCTGCCACTGCAGCTTTTTTCTCCTCCTTAGGTGCTTCTTTCTTTTCTGATTTAGCATCTGATTTTGTCTCGGCTACAATCTTCGTTGCCTCCCCCTTCTTTATTTCTGGTAAGGCAGGTTTTGCTACTTCCACTTTCTTCACTTGACGTGCTTGACGAAGCTTACGCTCTCTTTCAATACTTTTTTGGATTTCTCGCTGCACGATTCCCGCAATAAGATTATCCAATTTACGAACGGCTAATTTTTTGCGTTCTAGTTCAGTCTTTAACTTTTTTTCTTGCTGAGTTAAAACTGTAACTACTTTATCTTCTTTGGTCTTTAACACCTCTAATTTCTTCTTCTCACCCTCTTTCTCTACAAGCACTTTTTTCTCCTCCTGTTTTTTATAAACCACTTTCTGCTCTTGAGTCATTAAATCCTGACGCGTCTTATAGATCAAATCTGCCTGCTTTTTACGATTGGATGAATAGTGACGCAGGTAATCAAAACGGCGAACAAACTGCCCAATATCATTTGAGAGTAACAGAAAACTCATCTTATTATAGACAGACGACGTTTTTTGTGCCTCATAAATCATCAAGGCATACTGCTTCTTTAAACGCTCTAATTTTGCCTTTAATACATCGCCCTCGTTACGTAATTTTTGTGCCTCCTCTGCTAAGATTTGTTGATTTTGTTCCAAAACCGTGATCTGCTTTTTCTGTACCCCGATCTGCTCTTTTAACACATTAAGCTTTCCTAAAGAGGCTTTCTTCTTCTTCGAAGTTCTGGAAATGATCGAATTAAGCTCCTTGATTTTAGATAAATTATCTTTCTTCTGCTGCTCTAAAGCTGCTTTCTTGTCTGTCTGTGCGAAAGATGAACTGGATAAAAGGAACGCAAATATTAGAAAAAGGTATTTCAAGGCTTTAATAGTTTGGCTGGTACTTTAAAGGGAAATTCCAAAGGGGTATCTAACAACTCAACTTTAGAATATTTAATCGTAATTAAGGTCTGATTCACCTGATTTTCTTTGTTCTTCACGTCTAAGGTGATTGAACTGGAGAAGGGGAAAATCGCTGAATTCAAATTCGCAAAATCCTCGTAGTCTAACGTTAATTTATTCGATGATGGAAGATCACTCACAGATAATTTCTTCAATTTCCGATTAGGTCCTACCCAGTTATTGACCTCTACGTGCCCCTCTTGCTGTTTCACTAAGAAGTTTTCATTCTCGCGAATCACGCGGCGCGAATTATTTTTCTTATAGGGTTGGTTGCCTACGATCATGTTTTGGATCAAATCATAGTTGACCTTAAAACCTAAACTCGTACTTAAACTATCGTAGGTTAGATTCGTGTATTCGTTATTAATCTTATGGTAAAATTGAACGCGTTCTCTCGTGAATAAAACGGCAGCACCAGAAATCATCGAAACGGAAATGTTTGCCCAGATGATACTATCTTTCTTCATTCGAATATCGACGATATAGGTATCTGAATTGTCTTTGGTCTTCCAAACCACTTTCGATTTCGCCTTCAAATAAGTGAAATTCAAGTCATCTGTAGCAGATTGTTGATCAACGCTTTCGACAGGAGCAACTGGGGCTGGGGCTGCGGCTGGAATGGTATCTACCCGAATGCTGTCAGCCTTAGGAGTCTGAATCGTAGCCACTGTAAGCTTAGGAGCGCAGGCGCCTAAAAGAAACAGCAGTACAAGACTAAACAGAATCCGCATAGGGAGGAATTTTGGTAACAAAAATAGCTCAATTTTCGGGAATTTGACGCAATCGAATCTTTTTATCTACAGTTTCACGAGCTGGATCTACCCGTAAAGCTTCTTTCCATGCCTCGATTGCTTTATCCACTAAATTCAAACGAAAAAGTACATCTCCGTAGTGTTCCCACAAAGTGGCAGAAACATTTTCTTTGTCTTTCAAAGCGGCTTCCATTGCAACGCGCGCTTCCGGATAGCGTTTAAGTTCATATAATACCCAAGCACGAGTATCTAAATAGGTTCCGTTTTTTGGATGGTCTTTGACCAACCGCGCGGATAGCGAATCCGCTAGCGCTAATTTTTCTTTTCTGATCGACAAGAAATAACTGTAATTATTTAGTACATGATCATCTTTTGGATTAGCAGCTAATGCTTTTTCGAAGGCCGCATCTGACGCGGAATTATTTCCTAAAGCCTGGTAAGCATCTCCTAAAATCGGATAAGCCCAAGGTGCCATTCGGGGGTAATTTTCCAGTGCCTCCAAGGCATGCTCCACTACCGCGTCTTTTCTATTTAATTCCCAATCTAATTGAATGATCCGCACCCAAAGCTCCTCTTGAACAGGACCTAAATCAGCCGCTTTCAAATAATACGCATTTTTCTCTGCCGCATCTTTGCTTTCATCGCCCTTAAACAAAAAGACGAACTGCTTCACCCGGATCATGTCAGGTTCATTGTCAAAGCGGTGGTCATCGTAGGCTAAGAGATTCTCAAAACAAGTTAATGCCTTTTTATACTCCTTGTTCGCTAAGAGTAGGTCTCCATATAAAAGACCGTAATCAAAAGAATAGGGTGATAAAAGATGTGCCTTTTCTGCATTGCTGCGAGCGGAGGTGAGTTGCTTGTCGGCGAGGTAGCTTTTGGCCAAATAATAAAAGACCGCCGGCTCCTGCGTCTGCACTTTAACTAACTTCTCGAAAACTAAAATCGCTTCACCAAAATCCTCCCTCATATAGTGCTTCATCCCGTCGACTAGTAAGGCTTCAGACTGAACTTCCGTCTGCGATTTAGTCTGCGATTTAGTCTGCGCATTTAGCTGCAAAAACCCACAAAGCAACAAGAATAAGCAAGTGAGTTTCCGCATTATTTTAGACTACTGTTACATTCACAAACAGACTAGACTCTTCAAACGTAATTTCAGTAGAAGCAGAATCCACCCATTCTAAACTTAAGGCCTGCACTTCCTGCGAAATATACCCTTTAAATTCGTTCAAGCTGGCCGTCCATTCTTCGTCCGAACGTTGTACTTGGATATGTATTTTGTCCGTCACATCGAAACCAGAATCTTTACGCAAGTTTTGGATACGGTTCACAAATTCACGTGCGTTTCCTTCCCGAACTAATTCAGGCGTCAAGGTATTGTCTAGCGCGATCGTCAATCCTCCTTCACTCGCCGTTAAATAACCTGGCATATCCTCCGTCAAGATTTCGATATCCGCTAAAGCAATTTCAAAACCTTGAATTTTCGCTGAACCAGCTGACTCGATAGTCGCTAAATCCTCCGATGACATTCCCGTGATTGCCTCAGCGACCACTTTCATATCTTTCCCGAACTTCGGCCCTAAAGCTTTGAAATTAGGTTTCACTTTCTTATTCAATACCCCTGAAGCATCGTTCAAATAATTGACCTCCTTCACGTTCACCTCTGATTTGATCAGATCTTCCACGCGACGAATTTGGTCTCTTACGGACTCTTGTAATACGGGCACTAGCACTTGCGCTAATGGCTGACGTACTTTCAAGCGGTGTACCTTGCGAATCGAGTGAACCAGCGAACAAATACCTTGTGCTAATTCCATCGACGTTTCTAATGCTGGGTTTTGTAAACTCGGATTTACCTTCGCAAAATACGTCAAGTGAACCGATTCTTTGCCCGTCAAATTCTTATACAACCACTCCCCGTAGAATGGCGCGATAGGCGACATTAACTGCGCCACCGACTCTAAACAGTGGTATAATGTCTCGTAAGCCGCTTGTTTATCCGCGTTGATCGCCTGATTAGCCGTTTCCGGATTCCAGAAGCGTCGGCGTGACAAACGAACATACCAGTTAGACAAGTGGTCACACACGAAATCTTGGATCGCACGACCTGCCTTTGTGGGCTCGTAGGTTTCGAAAGCCTCATCCACTTCCGCGATCAAATTCATTAATTTAGATAGAATCCAACGATCTAATTCCGTTAAATCCTCTTCCTTAATACCCTTAGGAACGAATCCATCGAGATTCGCATATAGAGCAAAGAAATTATAGGTATTCGTTAGTGTGCCAAAGAACTTGTTGCGCACCTCCGTGATCCCGGCTAAATCAAATTTCAAATTGTCCCAAGGCTGCGCATTCGTGATCATATACCAGCGTGTTGGATCGGCGCCGTAAGCTTTTAAGGTCTCGAATGGATCGATCGCGTTGCCTAATCTCTTAGACATTTTGTTGCCATTCTTATCTAAAACCAATCCTGTCGAAACGACATTCTTGAATGCCACAGAATCTTCCACCATGCTCGAAATCGCATGCAAAGTAAAGAACCAACCACGCGTTTGATCCACCCCTTCCGAGATGAAATCCGCCGGATAACTCTGCTTAAATATGTCTTGATTTTCGAATGGATAGTGCCACTGCGCAAACGGCATCGCACCTGAATCGAACCAAACGTCGATCAAATCCAACTCCCGTGTCAACACGTTTCCAGTCGCAGAAAGCAAGAACACCTCATCCACGAATGGACGGTGCAAATCTGCCTCTCCAGCTGCTAAAGCCTGTAAAAAAGCGGCGTTACCTTTCTTCTGTAGGTCTGTTAAAGTTCCTGATGCCTGCGCCTTTTCGATCTCCTCTTTCAATTGCGCTAAAGAACCGATGCAGATTCCCTCTGATCCATCTTCCGTCCGCCAGATAGGCAAAGGAGTTCCCCAATAGCGAGAACGAGACAAGTTCCAGTCTACTAAGTTCTCTAACCAGTTACCAAAACGACCCGTTCCGGTTGACTCTGGCTTCCACTGAATCGTCTTGTTTAAGGCGATTAATTTATCTTTTACCGCCGTCGTCTTGATGAACCAAGAGTCTAATGGATAGTATAATACCGGCTTATCCGTTCTCCAGCAGTGTGGATACGGGTGATCAAATTTTTGAACGTTAAACGCCTTGTTCTCGGTCTTTAATTGGATTGCAATTCGCTCATCCACCGACAAATACTTGTCGCGGCCTTGTTTCATGCGCTCCGCTTCTTTCTCCTCGTCGGTTAAATAGGCTTCTTTCACGGGTTCCAAAGCGTAGTCCGTCACCTGAGCCACAAAACGGCCTTGGCGATTCACTAGTGGCACTTCTTTGCCGTTTTCGTCTGTAATTAAAAGCGCTGGAATGTTATTTTGAGCGGCTACTCTAAAGTCATCTGCACCGAATGTAGGCGCCGTGTGCACCATACCTGTTCCATCTTCTGTCGTCACAAAGTCTCCTAAAATTACACGGAAAGCAGGCGCAGATGGTTGTACATACGGCATCAATTGCTCGTACTCAACGCCTTCTATATCTGAACCTTTGCAGTTCGCAACAATTTCATAAGGAATCGCTTGTGGCTTTTTCTCTGCCGCTTCATAAGCTGCAAAATCGCCGTTTTCGGCGGCTGCTTGGAAATAGTTTTTGACTAATTCTTTGGCCAACACCACATAAACCGGAACATACGTATACGGATTAAAGGTCTTCACTAATACGTAGGAAATATTCTTTCCAACGGTCAAAGCCGTATTCGAAGGCAAAGTCCAGGGCGTCGTCGTCCAGGCTAATAAATAGACTGGTGCATCGCCCGAAGCATTGTATAAAAACTCCGATTTTGCATTCTTAATTGCCTTAAATTGCGCCGTTAAGGACGTATCCTTCACATCGCGGTAACAACCCGGCTGATTCAATTCGTGGGACGAAAGACCCGTTCCCGCCGCCGGCGAATAGGGTTGAATCGTATAGCCTTTGTATAACAATCCTTGATCGTATAAACGCTTCAATAAGTTCCAAACACTCTCAATATAGTTCGCTTGGTAAGTCACATAGGGATTTTCTAAATCTACCCAGTAGCCCATTTTCTCCGTCAAATTATTCCATTGATCCGTGAACTTCATCACCGTCTCGCGGCATTTCTTGTTATACTCTTCGACCGAAATACTCTTGCCAATATCTTCTTTCGTAATGCCTAATTCCTTCTCTACCTGCAATTCCACCGGCAAACCGTGTGTATCCCAGCCCCCTTTACGCTTCACCTGCTTCCCTTTTAGGGTTTGGTACCGGCAAAAAATATCCTTGATTGCCCGCGCCATCACGTGGTGAATACCCGGCGTTCCGTTTGCAGAAGGTGGTCCTTCAAAAAACGTAAACGTAGGCTGTCCCTCTCGAGTCGAGATGGATTTTTCAAAGATGTTATTCGCGTTCCAGAAATCTAGAATTTCATCTGCCAAAGCGGCGTAATCTAAATTTTTGTATTCCTTAAAGCTCACAGACGTGTGGGGTTAAAATGAAAAAATCGGCAAAATTGAAGCAAAAATACAAAATTATACGGAACATCTCACGTGAAGATTTGTATTCTGAAAGCAATTACCTAGGTTTGAATATGAAGAAGGCTGAGATTCGAAAAATAGTGTTGGAACAGCGCGCTCTACTTGAGGAAAGAGATTTTCTCGAACGCTCCCAGCGCGTCATCGAGACCTTGGCTCCTTTATTAAACCCTGGCAAAACTATCGCCAGCTTCAAGGCCATCCCACATCGCAACGAAATTAGTTTAGATTCGCTAAAAGGCGACTTTGCTTTTCCTCGCGTCATTTCGGCCGCAGCTAGCACGATGGAAATGGTTCAGGCGACTGAATTCGCTAATTCCTTATGGGAAATTCCAGAACCGCTAGGCGGAAACGTTCTAGCACCAACCGATTTCGACATCGTGTTAATCCCTTTACTCGCATTTGACGTCGCTGGAAACCGGGTGGGCTACGGGAAAGGCTTTTATGATCGATACCTGTTGAATTGCCGGCCAGATTGCCTCAAAATAGGCATCAGCCTTAGCGATCCCGTGGACCTCATTGATGATATAGAAAGCTACGACATTCCCTTAGATATCGCCATTTGCCCAGCAAAATTGTACGATTTTCGCTAGTTTTCCTTTCGTTTCCCCATTTTAAGCCCTAATTTTGTAGGCTAAAATCCCCAGCTTTGCTTTGAAAATCAGGAGCTTACTTTTCTTTTTGCTAATTGCTACCAGCAGTGCCTGGGCGCAGGATAAGAAATTAATCCCTATTGAAGAAGTGCAAGGGGTTTGGACGAGGAGGTTTCTGTATGACAAGCATT
>JBIILT010000055.1:0-7880 GCA_044338355.1 Aquirufa sp. | reverse complement strand
CTGCCTTGCATTTTTCTAAAATAACCGCTAGTTCTACGACTAATTGGAAAGAATCATACATCGGCGCAAAAGAGGTAGCTGGTTTTCAATATGATGAAACTTTACAAACAAATGGGTCAGGAATTGCACTTAGTTTAGGCGGTATTTATAAGTTAAATTCCTCTCTAAGACTTTCATTTGCCTTAAGAACACCGACGTATTATGATCAAATGAACGAGACTTACGATGCGCGTTTAAATCCGAATGTCATCGGAATTCCAAGCATTGGGTCTACTGGAAATCCCATTACCATTACAAAAGTGAACCCGATTCGTTTAACGACTAATGAATTTACTTACCAATTCTTAAGTCCGTTGAGGGTTTCAGGAGGCTTCGCCTATTTCTTCTCGAAGAAAGGTTTTTTGACTGCTGACTTAGAATACGTTGGTTATGGTGGAATGAAAGTATATTCGGCTGAATTAGGGGGCTCTGCTAACCAAGACTTTCAGACAAAATACAATAGTCAAATCTCCCGCAATTATGAGGGTGCATTGAATGTGAAGGTGGGTACTGAAATTCGAGTTTTACCCATGTTGAGTATCCGTGGGGGTGCTGCAATGTATGGAGGTGGATATGTGCCTAGTTTTGATACGATTGATCGCAATGCTTTTCAATTCTCTGGAGGAATCGGATACCGAAATTCTACTTTCTATTTAGATTTAACGGCTATTCAAAGGACACAGAAGGATGCCTATACGCCGTATACCTTGAAGAATGCTGAAGATTATAGCTCTGCCTCTTTGAACATAAGCGCTACTCAAATCATGATTGGAGGCGGGATTTATTTCTAGACCGGTAAGTATTGGTCTAATAGCCAAAGCAATTGGCTTACCGTGATTTCTCCGTCTACTTGTACATCAGCTTGCTGGTAAAAAGATAGACGTTCCTCGAAGGTTTTTTTGATGGAGGCGATGACGACTTCTTCGCTTTGGGACTTATCCAATAAAGGACGGTTATTACCTTGCGCTTTGTGCAAACGCGTGGCTAAATCAGTCACATCTACATTTAGGAATACACTGACCCCATTCGCTTTAATGAAATCCATATTGTCATTAAAGCAGGGAACGCCGCCACCTGTGGCGATCACCATCGATTGATCTGGTTGAAAACCTCGAAGGGTCTTTTTTTCTATTTCGCGAAAATGTGCTTCACCCAAATTAGAGAAAATTTCAGACACGGTCTTTTGTTCACGGGTTTCAATCAACTTGTCCATGTCCATAAACGAGTAACCGATATTCTTTGCTAATTCTTTTCCTAAGGTGCTTTTTCCTGAGGAGGGCATTCCCACTAAATAAATATTCTTCATTCGTATTATTCTAGGCTTTGTTGAATTTCATCCGCAGAGGGTAGGGCATAGGAAGACCATTTTCCTTTGACCGTTCCGTCTTTTAATAGCCACAATCCTGGGCTAGAGCGAACAATGGTTTTAAGTATTTTTGTGTCCGCTGATAGGGCTGGAAACGCTAATTGGTATTTATGTCTCAGTGCATTGACCTCAGCATCCGGAGAAGCAGAAACAAGCCAAACAGTCATGTTTTTTAATTCTTTTGTTAGTTTTTCGATTTCTGGCAATGCCCCCTCATTCATGTGATGAATATTCGGGATAATAACCATCAATTTTACCCCTTTGAAGCTTTCTTGCGTATAATTAGTGGTATCGCCCTCTGCCCATAATTGGTAATCTGTGATCAATGGTTTAGCCTCTTTCTCGTTCGTCGCCTGCATCGAAATGAATTGCGCCGTCGTATCGGTAGGCATTTCACTTAGTTCCGTTTCAACCCCTTTGATTTTGTAGACATACGAGAATTTTAATGGCTCGCGCTCCTTCATATTCGATGGGATGTTATCTCCAATGGCATAGGGTAAACCATCACTGATAGGTAAATGTAGATAGCAGAATACGCCTAGTGCAATGCTGGCGACGGCTGTTGTTATCACCCATTTGCCCGTTTTTTTGTCTTTCGGTTTCTTAGCGAGAAGTAGAATTAACGTCAGAACAATTAAGAATATATCTTTAAAGAAGGACGTCCACGGCGTTAATTTAATGGCTTCTCCAAAACATCCACAATCAGTTACCTTGTTAAAATAGGCCGAATAGAAGGTCAAAAATCCGAAGAAGGCTAAAAGCCCAATAAAGGCATACAAAGTCTGTTTAATGCGGTAATTCAGTGCCAGCGCGATAGCTAAAACGATTTCTAAACTGCTAAGAAGGATGGAAAGTAGGAGCGCATAGGGAATCCAAAACTTCCAAAAACCAGCCATAAAGGCGAAGTCCACTGAGAATACGTCAAAGTATTCTTCTAATTTTAGTTGGGTTCCGATCGGGTCATTCAATTTAATGAGACCTGAGAAGATGAAAATACCCACCAATAAAAACTTCGCGATTTTGGTCATTATTGCTGTTGTTGCTGCTGTTGCTCGTTTTTCAATGTAATGAGGCAGAATACGGCATAGTTAAGCATATCCTGGTAATTAGCCTCAACTCCTTCCGAAACTAGGGTCACACCATCATTGTTTTCTATTTGCTTCGTACGAAAAATCTTCATCAAGATTAAGTCCGTCATACTGCTGATTCGCATATCGCGCCACGCTTCGCCGTAATCGTGGTTTTTATTGCGTAATAATTCCAAGGTGATCTCCACTTGCTCATCATAAATGCGGCCTAATTCGGCGGCTTCGAATTCCATTTGATCGGATCCTTCCAACGATTTTTGAATTAAAGCGATGATGCAATAATTGATGATTCCGATGAATTCTCCTTCGATGCCATCCTCAATCTTTTGCGCTCCTTTTTCTTGAATGCTACGAATGCGTTGGGCTTTGATAAAGATTTGATCGGTTAAGCTAGATAGTCGTAAAATTCTCCATGAAGTGCCGTAATCTTTGTTTTTTTTATCAAACAAGGCTTTGCAGTATGAAATTACTTGGCGATATTCGATTTCGGTTTGGGAAGGCGTTGAGTCCCTGTTCATAGATACAGTTTTTTTACGATGCTCGCGTTTTTATAGCCTACAAAATTATTTAAATTATCCTAAAATTCACTCGATTTGGACGCTCTTTTTTCCACTAGTCAAACAATTCGCTTAAACGGTCAATTGATTGATTTTTCTGCGCCTAAAATCATGGGGATTTTAAACATCACACCGGATTCTTTTTTCGAAGGCAGTCGTGTTTCATCGGTTGACGCAGCCTTAGCGCAGGCTTCCTCCATGATCGCTGCAGGGGCTTTAATTTTAGATATTGGTGGGCATTCTACTCGTCCAGGAGCGGCCCCGGTCAGTCTGGAAGAAGAAATAGAGCGGGTTTGTCCGATTATTTCGGCTATCTCTGCTGCATTCCCTTCGATGATTATATCGATAGACACGTATCGAGTGGCGGTGACGAAGGCGGCTTTAGCGGTTGGTGCACATCTTTTTAATGACATCGGTGCAGGCCAAATGGACGAAGGCGTCTTCGATTTCATCGTTGAGAATCAAGTTCCTTACATTCTGAGTCATAGTGTAGGGCGTTTCGAGCAAGTACACGAAGTGCCAGATTACCAGAATGTGGTAGCAGAGGTATTACACGATTTATTGCCTAAAGTGCAGGAGTTGCGTTCCCGTGGATTCAAAGATTTAATTGTGGACCCAGGTTTTGGCTTCTCCAAAGCCCTAGATCACAATTATTCCTTATTAGCACATTTAAGGTCCTTTAAATTATTAGGTGCGCCCATCTTAGCCGGTCTGTCTAGAAAGACGATGATCTGGAAGGAATTAGGTATTACCGCTGATGAAGCTTTGAACGGTAGCACAGTTTTACATACGGTAGCCTTGTTGCAGGGCGCTTCCATTTTGCGCGTGCACGATGTGAAGGAAGCTAAAGAAACGATACATTTAGTTCATAAACTACAAGAAAATGGCCTATCCCATTTATTATAAAGGTACTTGGCAAGATCCCGAGAAGGTGACTGTATCCATAAAGGATGTGGGATTTCTGCGTGGTTTCGGTATTTTCGATTTCTTCCGCATCATGGATGGCAAACCCATCTTTATGTCGGACCATTTGGATCGCTTTTTGAGTTCCGCGGCTAAGATGGGTCTGCCACATTCGTATACTAAAGAACAATTAGGTACTTTAATTCACGAGATCGCGGCGCAATCTGTCGATCCTTGCTTAGGAGTGAAGCTTGTTTTAACAGCGGGTTTTAGCCCAAATGGCTTCGATCCATCCGGCGATTCCGAATTATATATTTTTCCCGGTGTTTTCTCCTTCGCGGAGCCTACTGCTGGGTTGCGTTTAATGAGTCGCGAATACTATCGCGAAATGGCGGACATCAAATCGCTGAATTATGCTTTCGCCTTGCGCGAAATGCCTGCGGTTCGTGCAGCAGGTGGTGATGATTTAATATATCATACGCCTGAGTTTGGTGTCTCAGAGTCCTCGCGCTCTAATTTGTTTTATGTCAAAGACGGAGTGATTCACACACCTTCGGATCATATTTTAGAAGGGATTACCCGCAAAAAGGTGATAGCATTAGCTTCCTCCGTTTACGAAGTTCGTGTAGGTCCTTGCTCACTAGCCGATTTTATGAATGCCGATGAGGTTTTTACGACAGGTTCCACGAAGCGCGTCTTGCCTATTTATTCGATCGATGGCAAGCAGATAGGAGATGGGAAGAGGGGAGAGGTGACCAGTGCAGTTTATGGGATGCTGCTAGCTAATGAAAAGTAAGATTAGAGAGTATAGAGTAGAGATAAGAGATAAAAATCTATACTCTCCAATCTCTAATCTACTTAGGCCTAAAAGCCTTCATATTCTCCTCCCTACACACCAAAAAAGGTCCACCAATCAGATCAATGCAATAAGGGATGGCTGGGAAAACGGCCTCGAGACATTGTCTGATAGCTTTTGGTTTTCCGGGTAGATTTAATATTAATGTTTGGTTTCTTATACCCGCTGTTTGGCGGCTAAGAATGGCAGTTGGAACATATTGCAGGGACACGGTGCGCATGAGTTCGCCGAAGCCGGGCATCATTTTTTGGCAAACTGCTTCTGTTGCTTCTGGGGTTACATCACGTAAGGCTGGGCCTGTTCCACCTGTGGTTACTAAAAGGCAAACTTCTTTAGACATTTCAATCATCTTCGCCTCGAGTTGATCTTGTTCATCTGGAACTACAGCGTACACTACCTCGAAATCAGATTCTAGGTATTCTTTTAATAATTCGACCACGGCCTTGCCTGGAATATCTTCGTAGATACCCGCACTAGCGCGATCGGACACATTAATGACGCCTATTTTGATCATTTTATTTTGGGTAATTTAAGCTTCTTCTCCATCGGTATGGGTTCGTCTAAGAGGTCTCTGATGACGATGGAGGCGACTACGCCTCCAAAAGCTGCAGGAAGATAAGAAATAGTTCCATAAGCTGATTTTTTGAAATTACTTCCATCGGTTAGGATTAAGGATTCGTCTTTGACTTTTTCTAAAGAGAAGACCGTTTTGATCCCTTTGCCAACCCCCATCTTGCGAATTCTTTTGCGCACTAAGGACGCTAAATAACATTCACGTGTATCAAATAAATCAGCTGTTCTGATTTTAGTAGGATCCATTTTTCCCCCGGCACCCATGGAGCTGGCTATTTTAAATCCAAGGTCATAGGCCGTTTTTAATAAGGTAATTTTAGGTGTAACCGAGTCGATACAGTCCATCACATAGTCGAATTTAGTGGTCTCTAATAATTTTTTAGCCTCTTCTGGGCTTAAAAATTGCTCGACTGAAGTTAATTGAAGGGCTGGATTGATGGCTAATAATCGCTCTGCCATGATTTGGGCTTTTGAAACCCCATGGTTTGTGGCTAAAGCAGGGAGTTGTCTGTTACGATTCGTGGGATCTACTACGTCTCCATCGACGATAGTCATCGTTCCTACGCCGGAACGGGCAATGAATTCGGCTGCAAAAGAGCCTACGCCCCCTAAACCGACGACTAAAATATGTGCTTTTTGTAATTTCTGGATTCCCTCCGATCCGATTAATAATTCGGAACGTGAAAGCCAGCTCAGATCATTGTTTGGCATAATTAGGATATTTCTTCCTTGATTTGATAATTCGTCGTTTTATCCGAATTAGTGATTAATAATTCACCAATGAATCCGGCTAAAAATAATTGAACCCCTAAAATGATGGCCACTAAAGCCAAGAAGAAGAGTGGGTTATCCGTGACGTTTCTGTATTTTAAATTATAAGCAATGTTATAAATTTTAACAGCCATTAGATAAATGGTTAGGGCGGAACCAGTCAAAAATGATAAGATACCTAGGCTACCAAAAAGGTGCATAGGTCGTTTACCAAAAATCTGTACAAAAGAAATCGATAGCAGGTCTAAAAACCCGAAAAGGAATCGTTCTAAGCCGAATTTTGTCACACCATACTTGCGTGCTTGGTGCTGAACCACCTTTTCGCCTATCTTCGTGAATCCATTCCATTTCGCTTGAACCGGAATGTAACGGTGCATTTCGCCATATAATCTCAGCGTTTTCACCACCTCGATTTTATAGGCTTTCAGGCCACAATTGAAGTCATTCAATTTGACTCCAGAAAGTTTGCGCGTCGCCGCATTGTATAACTTCGTAGGAATTGTCTTCGAAATAGGGTCAAAGCGTTTTTGTTTCCAGCCCGAAACTAAATCATAATTTTCTTCTGTAATCAATCGATATAATTCTGGAATTTCATCCGGGGAATCTTGTAAATCAGCATCCATAGTGATGACTACTTGGCCAGATGCCTTACAGAATCCTTCGTGAAGCGCAGCTGATTTGCCGTAATTGCGAGCAAAAGAAATAGCTAAAAGGCTGCTGTATTGCGTGGATAATTGCTTCAATACCTCCCATGAATTGTCGTTACTTCCATCGTTTACGAAGATCATCTCGTAGGAAAAGGTATTTTCTTTCATCACCCGATCGATCCAAGAACATAGTTCTGGAAGCGATTCGGCTTCATTATAAAGAGGTACTACGATGGATAGCTGTAACATACGCGCAAAAATACAAAATAATTATGAAGGAAAGATGATATAATAGGGTCTTAATAATTCGATGAATTCGGGGCTATAGTCGCCTTCTACGGTTTTGATGTGTAGGCTTCGTTCCTCGGTTAGCTTTTCTTTCCTTGATCCGCACGCCATTACGCGTAAAACGGGGCTATTAGGTTTCGAAAGTACATTTATTTTTCCGTTGATGTATAAGCCTACATTTTCTAGGGATTGTTCAAATTGGGCCAAAACATCAGCTGGATACAACACCGCAAATTCTCCCTCCTCATTCAATAATCGATCTATCGCTATCGCTAAATCCGAAGGACTCAAATGATCCGCATGAATGGCCATGTGTTTGGCTTCATCTGATGCTGCTAGGTGATTCGTGAAAAAGGGAGGATTGGAGCAGATGAAATCGAATTTTACGTCTGGACTATAGGTGTTAACGTCTGTTTGGATGACTTGAAGGCGTTCTTTGAAGGGACTTTTTTCGAAGTTTTCTGCGGCTAATAAAGTTACCTCAGGATGTATTTCGAGTGCTTTTATGCTACAGTTGGGATTTGCTTGGGCCATCATGGATGCCAATAAGCCACAACCAGTTCCTATATCTAAGCAATTACCACGCGCTTTCAAGGAGACCCAAGCACCGAACAGACAAGCTTCCGTACTGATCTTCAATCCCGGATTTCCGTGATGTAATGAAAACTGCTTAAACTCGAAAAGGGATCTATTTTCGGCCATAATCTGCCGGATTTTCGCCCCAATCTTCCGTCTCCCACTTCAAGACTTTGGTGGTATACTGATTGCTTTTTAACCAAGCGATGGCGTTAT
>JBIILT010000054.1:0-7890 GCA_044338355.1 Aquirufa sp. | reverse complement strand
ATTTGGGTATTATCCAAACTGATACTACTTGTTTCCATCTTTTTCTTTTTTCACTCTTTCGTTCTTCGCGTATTGGTAATAGAATAAGCACCCTACCCCATACATTAGCCAGCCGTAATGATAAAATATTCCTGCCCAAAACTGCCCCTTTATTTCATCCGGAGTGGGACTGTTCAAATCGATAATCCAAATCAAAATGAATCCGATCGCTGCAGCTAAACTTAAGATTTCTTTCTTGCCCATATTATGCTGCGGTAGCGGGTTTCATTCGACGGTAAGTAGCGATAAATAAACCGATAAATATCAGGATAGATCCAATCCAAACTAAATTAATATACGGTTTCTCTAATGCTTTCACGACGATTAATTCCTGTTGTGTCGTATTCCAAGCGAAGCCAAACTCCTGAGATTGTGGGTTAATGCCTGTGAATTTAATCTTAATCCCGGTTTCTTCGCTTTCGAAGGCTGGTGTTGCCACCATTCCCCCTTTAATGATAAAGATGGGGCTCAGTGTAAACTGCTGAGAGTTTTTGCCTAATACTTGGAAGTTTGCTTGCACCGCCGCGTCGTTCGAGCCTAGTTCTACGCCATCCACATTCGTTACACGCGTCACATCTTTCAGGACAGCGACAAAGTCATTGATAAACAGGGTATCTCCTGTTGTAACTGTTTTATTTTCTGTTTGTGACCATTGTTTTTCAGATCCGGCCTCTGCTGCTAAGCGGGGATCTAAAGAGACGTAGGTGTAAATATCGTGATTCCACGCATGTTTCACATCAGGAGAAATCGCAGTGCCCATTTTCGGGTTTACCTGCCATCTCGGGAAGAGCGAGACCGCTTTTCCTTCTTCATTCTTGAACTCTAATTCGTAATAGGTGTTCTCGGGTTCAACGGTTACGGTGTCGCCTTTGCTCGCAATTTTCACCCCATCACGTTCGATGTTTTTCAAAGCTACCGCGTGGAAATCACCTTCAATTATCTCGAAATCATTCTTATTGAAAAAGCCTTTTTGTCCGCGCACCTCGATGCGACGGCCTTTGTAGGTGACTAAATAGTCCTGCATTTGGGCTCCTTGACCTAACCAAAGTGGTAAGTTTTCCTTATTCTCTTTGTTGTTGTCTTTTGTGAATTCCTCCACTTTCGTGCTGATCGCGAAACCCGAACGATTCAGCGATACGACTTTGGAATAACCCGCAGAAAATAATATTCCGATCAGCATGATCGCTAAACCCACGTGGGCAATAGCACCTCCAGCTAATGAGAACCGTTCGCGAATTAAGAACCACATGATTTTAAAGTTCGCTAAAACGGCAAACAAGCTACTCCATAACAAGGCGATGTACGAAAACGTGTAAATCTTGCCGATATTAATGAATACAACGCTCAATAAAGTGGCAGCTAAAGCTGGACTTAAAAGAGGTTTGAAAGTCGTGCTCTGTTTGATTTTTCCCCACCATACATATTGACCGATTCCACTTAAAATGGCTACGGCTAAGAAAATCCAGATTTGGATTTTACTATAATGTTCCGCTTGGTCTGCTGGTAGGGCGACGTTGGAAAGAATGCCAAAAGCCTCAGCAATCTTATTATATACCGGAATCGAAGTCGTAAAAGTTAATTGGAAAGCGGATAATCCTAAAACTGCCGCGCCCACAAATACCCAAAACTCCCGGTTATAGGTGCCTAGTTCCTTTTGGTCCTTAGGCAAATCTTTCCAGCGATAAACCGACATGCCGATAGCGAATAATAAGAAGGTTCCCATGTACAATAACAACTGTCCAGAAAGGCCTAAGTCCGTAAAGGAGTGTACCGAGGCATTTCCCAAGATTCCGGAACGGTTTAAGAAAGTCGAATACAAGACTAAAATAAAAGCCGAAATCACTAAGATGATGGAGGTTTTTAAGGCCGAACTAGAAGTCTTGTGGGCGATCATCGTATGGATAGCTCCTAATAAAACTAACCAGGGTACGAACGAAGCATTTTCCACCGGATCCCAGTTCCAATATCCCCCAAAGTTCAAGGTCTCATAGGCCCAATAAGCGCCCATCATAATACCTATACCTAATACTCCAGCCCCAAACAAAGCCCAAGGCAAAGCAGGTAGCACCCATTCGGTTAATTTCTTTTTCCACAATCCCGCGATTAAATACGCAAATGGAACAAGCGTCAAAGCAAACCCTAAAAATAAGGTAGGCGGGTGAATCACCATCCAATAATTTTGTAATAGCGGATTCAAGCCACGACCATCTTTAGGAATAAAGTTAGGCTGCATGCTCCAAACCGGAAGATCCGGCTGCGCCTCACGCAACAACAAGAAGGGAGATGATCCTATTTTCAAGTCTATCCAAGGGATAATAACGCCTAAAATCATCGAGGTTAAAAAAGTCTGCACTAACGCGAAAACCGTCATCACAGGTGACTCCCACTTCGGATTTTTGATCATTAATAAAAGGCCTAAAATCGCCTGCCAAAAGATCCACAACAAAAACGAACCCTCTTGACCCTCCCAATAACAGGAGATCATAAACATCGTAGGTAATTGCAGTGAGGAGTGCGTAAACGCGTAATGGTATTCGAAATAGTGGTTATAAATAATCACGAAAAGGCTCGCCGCCACCACGATCACAGCGATGAAATGCAGGCCAAATAAAACGCGGGCTGTTAACTTCCAATCATTCTCTAATTCGTTCGTGGACTGCGTTGATTTGAAATAAGCAAAGGTCGCCAGAAGCGCCGTTACGAACGAAATAATGACAAATAAATGTCCAACCGAACCGATGGTTTCGTGTATCATATTTAATTTTTTACCGCTACTGAGGCACTAGAGTCTGCTGAAATTTTCCCTTCTTGGTACTTAGAAGGGCACTTTAAAAGAATTTTATCACAGTAGAATACCTTATCAGAATGCATGCTTCCTACTAAAACAATCTTCTCCGATTTTTCAAAGTCCTGAGGCTTAGGTGCGGCATATACGACCTGGTTTTCACGGCCTAAACTATCTTGAACTAAAAATTCCAGGTGATTCGCATCTAAAGCAGGATTATAATTCAACCCCATGATTTGGCCTGCAGCATCTTTCTTTAAAGTTCCCACTACGTGTACTTTTTGATTCGGATCCTGCTGCGAAATGCTTTCCGCCTCATCAAAACCCACATAGGTACTCGCATCCCCCGTCGTAATCATAATGATTCCGATGGCAACCGCAATTAAAATCAATCCGATGATGTGTGTCTTTTTCATTTGTTGCGTTTTTCTAAGGCTGATACTTTACTCTCTAAACGGAATAAATAAGCAAACAATCCGATTAAAACGACGCTAACTACCGCGATCACTACATAGATTTTTCCATCTGCACGGAATTGATCTGCCATCTCGATGTCGCTAGCTTGTGCGCTGGCAGCAAAACTTAATAAGAGTAAAAGGAATGCTTTCATTATAACTCGTTTTGTTGTTCTAAATTCTTAATTCTAATACGGATTTGCACAATCCAATAACCTAATAAAGTCCACCCAATAATCGCTGGATAAAAGACCAATCGCATGCGGTTATCTAAGTCCATGTTCGAAAAGGCAGGATTTCCACCATTTCCTGGATGCAAGGAATCTGTCATACGGGGCAAAATCCAAATCAAGACCATAAAAATGACGAAGGCAAAGATGTTATAAACCGACGAAATTCGCGCTTTCTGCATCTCATCTGGCATCGATGATCTTACTAGCGAATAGGCTAGGTAGATAAGTAAACCAATAGCAACTGAATTTAGTTTCGGGTCATTGGTCCACCAATCCCCCCAAGTGAATTTCGCCCAAACACTTCCCGTGATCAATCCTAAGATGGCAAATACCATGCCCACCTCTACGTAGGTACTCGAAATGAGATCTGATTTCAGATCAGATTTACGCAAATACTGTATCGAATGATACACCGATGTCCCTAATAGGAAAATCATCGTGAACCACATGGTCACATGAAAATACAGATTGCGAATCGTCTCGTTCAAAATAGGTTGACGCGGCACTTCTCCGTTAAACCCGGCATAGACGGTGTAGATCAATAAAATGAGCGACAAAATCTTCCAATACTGGCGTTTTACTGTTTCCATATATACGGGAAAAGGATCCCAGAAAATACTATAACGATGATATCTAAGGCACCCAAAATAGCAATCTCGTCCCAGTTCTCTGAGAGTGAAATTCCGTCCAAAGCACTTTTGGATAATTTTAATAATAATAACAGCAAGGGAATGATCAGTGGAAAACTCATCACCGCCATTAAGGTGGCTGAATTTTCTCCCTGAGCGGCAATTCCTGCTACTAAGGATAGTGTGGATGCAAATCCAATCGCTCCTAAAACGAGTGAAATCACATAAAGGGGCATATTGCCTACTGGGTTACCCATGACCCAGGAGTAAAAGAAAATGCCGACAATCGACACCCCTAACATCACCAACGTATTGTAGATGATTTTGCTAAAAATGACCGATTCAGGCTTTGCAAACGTATAATAAAAGATGTTTCGGTTCGCGGACTCTTGCGTAAAACTCTTGCCCACGGCATTCACGGCAGAGAACAAAAGGATGATCCAAAACAGCGTATTCCACATGATCGGATGGATGGACTGTTGCTTCGCTTTAAATGATAGATAGCAGATGAAAATAGTCGCCGCTAAATAAAGCACGAGGCCATGGATCGCATACTTGTTGCGCCACTCTAATTGCATCTCTTTGCGAATTAACACGAAAATTTCAGTTAAGGCCATGAACCTGCAATTTACGACAGAAAAAACTATTTGTATCATTTTTTAGCTCAGAAATACTTAGTACATTTGTGTCTAATTTTGAATTATTCTAAATAGTGAACATGGCAAATTTGGCCGACTTGAAGATTGGTGAAAAGGGGGAGATTGTGGGCTTCACGGACGAATTGCTTTCTTTAAAGCTATTAGAAATGGGATGTTTGCCGGGAACTGAAGTCGTATTGACTCATTTGGCACCTTTCGGCGACCCTATCGCCATTCGCGTTTCAGGTTCTTACATCCTTTCTATGCGGAGAGAAGAAGCGGAAACAATGTTGATTAAACGGACATAAATTTTGGCAAAAACACCTAAAATAGCGCTGATTGGGAATCCCAATGCAGGAAAATCCTCTCTATTTAATTCCTTGACAGGTTTAAATCAGAAGACGGGTAATTTTCCGGGAGTAACCATGGAGAAGCTGACGGGTATTTGGGAATTAGAACCTAAACGTCCGGTGGAGATTTTAGATTTGCCAGGTATTTACAGTATCTATCCGAAGTCCATCGACGAGGAATTAGTTATTAATATCTTAGGGGATCCGAAGCATCCTGATTTTCCGGATATGGCGATTGTCGTCGCTGATGCCTCTAATTTAAAGCGCAATTTGCTATTATTTTCACAAGTGAGAGACTTAGGAATTCCTACCGTTTTAGCTTTGAACATGATTGATGTGGCGGAAAATGAGGGTTATGTCATTAACTCCATCAAATTAGCGCGCGAGTTAAACGTGGAAGTAGCAGAGGTAAATGCTAAAAAAGGGATAGGCTTAAATGGATTAAAATTAGCGGTAGTGAAGACGCTTCATAACCGCTATGCCTCTAATGATGCTTTACCCTTGCCTATATCAGAGGAACTTATTCAAGATGTTCAAGCTGAATTCGGGGAGGCTGAGCCATATCGTTCGCTGTTGTGGTTGATGGAACATGATCGCATGAAGATGTTCTCGAAACAGCAAAGGGAGTTATTAGATGCTATACAAGATAAACATCAGTTTTCTGGTAAAAAATACCAGTCTGAAGAGACAGTCAAGCGTTACGAACAAATAACCGAAGTCGTGGATCGCTGCGTGATTAATTTGAATCGTCAGTGGGATGCGGCCCCTGTTAAAACCTGGACGGATCGTTTAGATAAATTCTTTTTACATCCGGTGGGTGGCTACGTATTCTTTTTAGCTATTCTTTTTGTGATGTTCCAGGCGGTATTTACTTGGGCAACTTACCCGATGGATGCGATTGATGGTGCTGTTGCTTCGTTAAATGATTGGCTGAAAGGGATCTTACCTGCCTCAGCTTTGACGGGTTTACTCACAGATGGTCTGATTGCCGGTATTGGAGGTGTGTTGATCTTTATTCCGCAGATCGCCTTCTTGTTTTTGTTTATTTCCTTACTGGAGGAAACAGGTTACATGTCGCGCGTGATGTTTATTATGGACAAATTGATGCGTCGTTTTGGCTTGAATGGGAAGTCGGTAGTGCCCTTGATTTCTGGAGTTGCTTGCGCAGTCCCGGCGATTATGAGTACGCGTTCGATTGGTTCGTGGAAGGATCGCTTGATTACGATTTTGGTGACACCTTTGATGTCCTGTTCGGCTCGTTTGCCTATTTATACGGTCTTAATTGCTCTGGTGGTACCGGAGAAAAATACGTTGTTTGGCATATTTAACCTACAAGGCGTTGCCTTGTTTGGGTTGTATTTGCTAGGTTTCTTCATGGCATTGGTTTCTGCCTGGGTGATGAAAGTGATTTTGCAGGCCAAAGAAAAGAGTTATTTCATCATGGAATTGCCTACCTACAAGGGGCCTCGATTTAAACACGTAGCCTTGACTATTTGGAACTCGGTGAATGCGTTTTTGTTTGAGGCGGGTAAAATTATTGTGGCTATTTCCATTGTTTTATGGGTGTTAGCGAGTTATGGACCTGGGGATGAAATTTCCAAAGCAGAAGCCCGAATTCGCCTAGAAAATCCAACCTTGACTGGTATAGGTTTAGAGAATAAAATTTCAGCCGAGAAGTTAGAAAAGTCTTATGCTGGGCATTTTGGAAAGTTTATAGAACCGGCCATTCGACCACTCGGTTATGATTGGAAAATCGGAATTGCCTTGATTACGTCTTTTGCGGCCCGCGAAGTATTTGTGGGGACGATGTCGACCATCTACAGTATGGGAGGCGAAGTGGATAATGAAAATGCGACCATCAAAAATCGGATGCGCGCAGAGATTAATCCAGCGACTGGAAAGCCGATGTATGATACTGCTTTAGGATTTTCTTTATTGATATTCTACGCTTTTGCGATGCAATGCATGAGCACGCTAGCTACGACATACCGCGAGACGAAGTCGTGGAAGTATCCTTTGATCCAGTTTAGCTATATGACGGCTTTGGCCTATTTATCAGCCTTCGCCGTCTACCAACTGTTATCTTAGAAAGAAAAGGGAATCGAAGTTGCCGCCAGGTTACTTACCCCTTTTGCGAGCAATTTGCCTTCGGCATTGTGCAGTTTAGCCTCGATATTTGCTACCTTTTTACCTACTCGGTGAATTTCCGTGGTAACGGTAATTTTCTCGTTTGCCTTAGCGCCGTATAAAAAATCGATATATAAATTGATCGTCACATACAAGTGATCAATCTTCGCGGTAATCAAGGTCATTCCCATCATCTCGTCTAACATCGCTGAAATAACACCCCCGTGGATTACTCCGGCATGGTTTAGGAAGTCCGGACGAACAATGAATTCTGCCGTTAATTTACCCGCTTCAGCTTTAACTAAGGTGCCATCTAACCATTTTCCAATGGGTGCCGGATTACCGTCGGCGATTTTTTTATGTAGATTTTGATTCAGAAATGCGAGTACTTGTTCGTTTGGTTCCATTTTATATGCTTAGGCGGTTTTGATCAAGATCGAGTCCAGGTAGATGTCCTTCCAAACATCGCTACACCCACAAAACCACGAATGTCCAGTGTTTTGTTCCCGTCTTTTATTTTTAAGATGCAATCGTAAGTCTTTCCCGAATTCGGATCGTAAATAGTTCCGTTTTCCCAAGAAGATCCAGTAAACTTGAAGTTTTTTAAGATGACCGCACCCATTAGGTCGCGACC